>DJPC01000003.1 GCA_002439665.1 Dialister sp. UBA6422 | reverse complement strand
ACAAAATTTAGAAGCGCCCCAATTCCCCTTTTTATATGAATAAAATCAGCTAGCATACAGAAACGGATATCACAAAAATATGATATGCCCTGCATAAGAGCAATAGGGTGCGCTCGCTGGCAAACATGACGCATGACGCACTTCCCATGACGCATTGTCCTTACTCATCCATTTTTCCCCAGTTCTTTCCGTAAAACCAGAAGTGATGTACCGGTCCGTGGCCATGGCCTACGGAATCGGTTTTGGCTCTGGCGATGGCACCATTCATGTAAACTTTGGCTTCGGCTACAGCGCCGGTGAGGGACATGCCCTTAGCCAGAAAGGCAGCTAGAGCACTAGAGAGAGTACAGCCAGTGCCATGGGTATTTTCTGTATCGATTCGTTTGCCTGGATAGGTGGTGAAGTCTTTTCCATCATATAAGATATCTGTGGCATCCATGACACGATGTCCGCCTTTGAGCAGCACAGCGCCGCAGCCGTAGTCCATGAGACGGACTGCGGCTTTTTTCATGTCTTCTTCTCCATGGATGGCTAGACCAGAAAGGACTTCTGCTTCTGGAATGTTGGGCGTGATCAAAGTGGCTAGGGGAATGAGTTTCTTTTTGTAGGTTTCAATGGCTTCTTTTTCCAAAAGTACATCTCCGCTGGTGGCCACCATGACGGGATCCACCACAAGAGGCGCTTTCTGGTGGGTATGTAAAAAGTCAGCTACCCTATCTACAATAGCTGGGCTAGCTAGCATGCCTGTCTTCACCCCATCGGGAGGAACATCGTCGTAGATGGCAGAAAGCTGGGCTTCTACCATGTCTACAGAAGTAGGTGTCACCATGGTGACACCTTTTGTATTTTGCGCAGTCAAGGCGCAGATACAGCTCATACCATAAGTGCCAAGGGCCGCAAAGGTCTTAAGATCTGCCTGAATACCTGCGCCGCCGGAAGAATCGGAGCCTGCTATGGTGAGTAATTTCTTCATGTCAGTCCTCCTTTTTCAGTTGTCTCAAGGATGGTGTAAAATACCCCACCAGTTTTCCTTGTTTCCATTTTAAGTCATAATCAATGACGGCAATACCAGCCAGATCAAATGCAATGGCCGAGCTGGCAGTATGTAAGAGATAGGACTGCAGGAAGGGATGGTGTGACACTAGGGCGATAGGAGAACCATCGGAAATGATATGGTGGAGCACCATTTGCCAGTTGGTGGAAGTCAGCTCTTCGGCGGTATGGATTTCTTCAGCAAAACATTCTTCTGCCAAGATACCTGCTGTCTGCCGGGTCCTATAGTAAGGACTGGTATAAATACGAATGGCATTGTCTTTTAAAAACTTCGACAGTATGCGAGCTGACCGCCGGACTTGCCGCATGCCTTTTGGGGTTAAAGCCCGATTTCTATTGGAAACAGATTCTGTTTCCGGTTCTGCTTCTCCGTGCCGCATGAGAATAATGTACATAGTGTCTGCCACGCTCCTTCTTTGGAATAATGCGTAGTGCGTAGTGGTGGATGGGACGCACATCATTTGGAAGCGCCTCTATCCTTTCTATATTTTAACCATTTTACGATTCTTCAAAACTTTCATTTAAAGCGATTGTACCATATGGTACTGCTTCTTCTCGTACTTTATATCTACCTAGGTTGCGTTCTGTGGTTTTGGTAATAGCCACCAACATTTTTCTTAATGCTAAACAATCTTTATTAATGGAATCATATTAGGCTTGTGTCGGGTACTGGCTATCTAATAGGAACCACAACCAGTAAATTGTTTCCCCACATTCTTTATGGGAAATATATATTTTCGCCAAGAAATCAGCTTTACTCATGGCACATTCTGCTTCAGCAATATTGGCCCCTATGCTAGTTCCACTGCGAAGAAGTTGCTTAGATAAGATTTCTTCTTGTTATTCCCTTGCCAAGTACTTGTATCATTTGACGATTCGACTAGCAAAAAGACGACTCTTGTATTGAACAGATGAAGATTGTTTCTCCAGCATATATACGTTACGGCGCTTTTAAATTTTTGTGCGCCGCAACCTTCATGACACACTCATTCACCGCTTTTCTTCTCGGCATTGATTCTCGTCGAGTATTGGTCTCTTTCTTTGCCACTATTGGCGTACTTGATATTCATATTTTTACCTACTGTGGTATAGGTCTGTTCAATGGGAGAGCCATTGGCCAGGACTTTGGCAATGGTGACACGACCGTCTTTGATATGCAGCAAAGCGGTCACTTCATTTTTCATGTGGGTTTCTGTTTTCTTGCTTTCTTCATTTTTGACTTGGATCCGTTCCGATAGCTCGACCACAGACAGTTTTTCCAATTGTTCTTTCGACATATACATTCTATCTGCAGGGAATGGGTAGTACACTTTTCCATCCATATAGGAAGATACCCTAGTGATGATGTAATCTCTACCTGGTTTCTGATCAGTGGCACCAATGATTTCCATCATTCCTTCTGTATTTTTCCCAACCAGAAGATATATTTCTTCCCCTTTTTCAGGAATGCCATGTCCTTCCCAAGAAGCTTCTGTCAAAGGAATCGCCAATGAAAGATAATTTTTATGATAAAAGTCACCTTTGAATTCGATTTGGGCTGGCACTTTGTATTCTACCCCTTCATCCATGGTAGAACGATAGTCCCCTCGTATCCATACAAGGAAAATCACTTCGATGACCAAAGCGGCCGCTAATACCAGGAGGGATATTCTCTTCGTACTCATTTTTCTTCCCCCTTAAGCTCTACTTCTTCCTCATCTATGACATGGGCCTTTCGTTTCGTCGGCAGATATAGTATGTAAGATATAGCTCCAGTTACCAAACCAGCGGCCAGGAAGAAAGCGCCTCTTTCACCAAAGGTCAAAGCACTATCTAGCACACGAATGGCCCCATCACCTAAGAGCAGTAATAAACCGCCCCAGCGCTGGGCCCTTCTATCTGTCTGGACACCTCTAGCAATCACCGCAATAGCCAGTATCGCACAATAAACAGAAATAATGATCGCCGGAAGAGCACCGGATGTTTCAAAAATCGCAATGAGGGCCGCTATGGCCATCAGGAATGGCGTAAATCCTGCCAATACAGAAAGCCATTCTTTTTTCATGGCCATGCGAAACAGGAGATACACATCAGCCACTAGAAAGAAGAAAAATAAAATCCATAAGCCATAGCTTCCGGAAATATTGGCCCACACAGATCCATAGGATCCTTCTAGAAGGACAGCAAATACAGCGATACCACCAAAGAAGCGAAGAGCGGCTGCGCCCATACCATAAGAGCGGAAAGCACTACCAGCCATCCAGGTAAGAGAGGCTGCCAGGGAGAAGAACAAAGTCTGCCACATCATATCCCCGGCAGACCAGAAAATCAAAAGCAGGATCCCTACGGCCCATACCCAGGAGAAACAAACCACCGCTTGATCTCGTCTTTCATGAAGCATACGACCAAGCATAGCCAAAGCAAGAAGCATAGCAATCCATGCCCATACTTCAGGCCATCCTTCATAAGGAGAGGTATAAAAGGTCCCTACACCTGCTATCATGTACAAAATACCCATGCCGGCAGAACGGGTGATCCATGTCATGAAAAAGAGAAGGGCGCTAATGAGTGCCAATCCTTGATAGACGTCACTAGAAAGCATGAAGGAATCAGAAACCATCCAGAAGGCACCTAGTAAACAAAGGCCATGAAAAATGGCTGCTGCCTCTCGAATGGTGACAGGGACTTTATGATGATAGGTACCAGGAGATACTTTCTTTTTCTTCCCCCAAAGGGCAGAGAGCATCTGGGCTCTTTTCCCAAGGTCACTTGCTTGTTCCGCCCCTTTTTCGGAATCGGAAGGACTTCCATAGCTAAGCATATCATCGGAAAGAGAGACTTCCGATAGGGCATCTACTTCTATAGGTTCATCAGGGATTTCCTTATCCACAAAGACAACGAGCACCATCAGGGCAAAGGAAATAAGAAGCGGAGTCAGTGCCAGCATAAATCTCTCATCCTGGCTCAGGCCTTCCCAAAGTCCTGCACCTAAAAGGAACAATCCGCCAATCAGGCACACCACGGACAACATAAAAAAAGCCTCTTTATAGAGAATGGGGTCTTCTTTTTTATAAAGAGAAAGTAGTTTTTTCCCCGCTTCTGGTGTAATAATCTCTTCCTTTACCCATTGGGGCACTTCTTCTTTCAGCCAGTGTCGATTGGTCATATATATCACTCCTATAGTGGTTATTGGTTGCAGGTAAGGTTTCACGTTTCTTTCTATTGTATACAAGGACAGAGAAAAAAGCTATACCAAGGTAGAAACTAGGGTGCATGGCTAGGATTTGAAAATCAAAACAAGAAACTTGCAATAAAAAAAGCCAAATGAATGAATAGACTATCTTTCTCATTCATTTGGCTTTTTTATCATTTCACAATCAGTACGGGGCATTTTGCACGGCTCACCAGATAGCTGGATACACTGCCCATGAAAATCCCTTTGAGCGGTCCAAGTCCGCGGCTACCCATGACAACTAAGTCACATTTCTGCTCTTCTGCCATGTTGAGAAGAACGGGTCCCGGAGATCCCACTTCATAGAGGGTCTCATACTCCACTCCAGAAGGAACCATTTTGATCGCTTCTGCCAAGTCCTCTTTGCACTGGGCTTCTAAGTCTTCTGTGAGTTTGGTGGTCAAGCAGCCTTCTGCAATAGATACCTGGTCAAAGTTACTCATAGCGGAAACCATATTGCACACCGATGCAATATAGAGTTTGGCATGGTCTGAAGCTTCTGCAATAGCAGCTGCCTGGATGAGTGCTTTTTTTGCATGATCAGAGCCGTCAAAAGGTACTAGTATTTTCTTATACTGTAACATAAAATCCCCGCCTTTCTTCTATACCAAAGAGACCTTCATCCCTTTTACTTTCTACTTGTATTATAGCATGAAAAGAGAAAAGTTGGCAGTAGGCAATTCGCAGTAAAATTTCGCCGACTGTCCTAGGACCCTCTACTAAAACTCATATACATCATTCACACATTTTTCGTTGGGATTATGGAAAGGAACGACCTGTTTAAAATCATTTTCATGGCACAGGTCTCCCATTTCCTGGTAGGTCAAATGATTCGGCCAGAGTGCAAATTGAGCGCGACCGGATTCATAGTAACTTTTAGCTTTTCCATATCCATGGAGACTTCCTGTCATGATGACTTCCAATTCCGGGTGTCCATCAATAAGTTCCCTGCTGCTGGCTTTGGCAAGCTGGGCATCATTTAATAAATAAATATGACCTAATTTAAGGTCTTTTCCATTCCACGTAGAAAATACATCAAAAGGAATATCTAATATATGATCATGGGCAAAATACGAACGATGTCCTACATGTAACCACTGGTCATAAATTTTGGAGGCCATATGGATGGGATAGGAAGCACCCAATTGTTGATACAAATATATAGCAAGTGAAAGACCTCTGCCATAGGTAGGTACAGGAAGCAGGAGAGGGCGGTTCCCTTCCAATGAAGTTTTTACCGCAGAAAGCACACTCTGTCTCATATCTGGTGCTCGATCCAGCCGGCTATAGGCTGCATCAATGACTGCCATGTCAGCAAAAAGGCCTCTGACTGCATCACAGCGATAGAAGGGATCATTTTCTCGATAGTCACCGGAGAAAAATAATGTCTTCCCACTGACAGTCATGTGATACCACACCGCACCAGCACAGTGACCGGTTCTTCCCCATTTCAAAGAGAAATCCGAGTCGAGCTCCAATTCAGGAGCCGTGGAATCCAAAATCATGGTATGTTTGGGCTTGTAATGGAGCTGTCTGTAGGTCTGATTGGACATAATCACAGGGCCAGTAAATCCATGGGACTCCAAAAATTCTACTGCCCCTGTATGGTCTTTATGAGAATGGGTCAGAAAGATATATTCGGCTCTTCGTATCTGCTCAGAAGATAGACTTGGTAAACGATCTAGTCCATCGGTGGAAGTACCGGCATCCACAAGGAAGGCGTGTCTATTTCCTTCCACATAGAATGAGTTTCTCCCCTGGTCACCACAGCCGCCGGCTATGTATAATTGCATAAATTCCTCCATGTTATGTGCCTAGCAGCTAACCAAAAGTCACTAGACATCCTCTGATCTATAGGTGTAGAAAAAAAGAAGCCCACCACATGGGTCAGGGCTTCTTTGCACTTGTTATGAATGTGCTTTTATTATATACCGCTTATATGGGTTTGTAAAGAAAGGGTTGGTATGAATCCATCCTGCTTCCCATGAATATATCCTAGCGGATATACATTCCTGGTCAAATACTGACTATACAGGAAATCTATGATCAAAAGTGACCACCATCATGACCCCCATCTCATAACAAAAGATTAATAGGTCTTAGACAATCTATACAGTGCTACATAGATGTCGTCTGCTTCATCTACAGGGTCATCATTTTTACCAAAGTAGGTGGTTGGTTTGCCATCTGGTGTATAAGTAGCCTGTAGTTTATTCAGGATACGATACTTGATTTTCTGTCCATACTGATCTGCACCTACAGCAGTATCATACTGCTGGATACATGCTACCAGGTTGTTATTGCCAAAATCCGGATATGTCAGGGGGTCCTTATAGATTTCTGCATACAAAGTCGCTCTAATCACAGGAAGTTCCCCTGCACTTACAGGATCTCTTTCTAAGGTTTCGGTATCCACATAGATTCTCTCTTCATCGCTAGAGTATACCACAGCATAGCGGTCATAATCGTCTAACATTTTTTCCGAAGTGACTACCTTGGGCGCACCCATAGCCAAAGCTGGAACCGTCAAAACCATTGCCAGTGACAGTGCAAAAATCTTTTTCATCATTGTGTTCCTCCTTTATATGAATCAATAATGGATAAAAAACATATCATAAAAGCGGGGAGTTTGTTGGTTGTTGATTTGAGTTTCATGACCAGTATCCAACCATGTATGTCATGGTGATTTGACGTGCCAGTTACTGGCTGGTCACTCGTACAAATCCGCCGCCGAATTTGGTGGTAGCTAGCCAATTTCCTAGGTTAAAGGTATGGGCTTTGCCTTCATCCCAGAGGGTACAAAAAATGCCTTGGTCTGTTTCTTCTATTTTTACAATAGGCATCCAATGCCAGTGATAGGGAATGGGTTCGCTGCCGCTATGAAGATTAAGAAATCCCACGGGGCAATCAGAGGCAAGGCCTTCTTCGATGAAACGTTTCACCTTATCCAATTTCGGTACCAGAAAACGAATAGAGGGAATGGGCAGGGCTTCCACATGTCCGCGAAGTCCTTTTTCTTTCATATAGTCTGCCAGTCCATCTTTCAGCCATCGAGTCTTGTAGAGTCCATGCATCCTGGGGGTAGCATATTTCCAGAGGTCCAGCATGATGGGCAGCGCAGCTTCTTTAGTGTGGACAGAAACATTCCACTGCTTCTTTTCCAAATAAGCCGCCATGGTAGCGCCTACAGTAGGCCCACAGCCTGCCATTTGCTGTCTTTTTTCTGGATACCATTCCTGGTTGTATCCCAAGACAGTTTTCCCCTCTACTTCCAAAGTCAACCATTCTGGATGACAGATCTCTTTGGCAACCATATATATAAAATTCCCCTTTTCCTTATCTCTTATAGCATGTCATGGTGGGTGTAGATAAAAGGAAGAAGCGCTGCTATGCACTTCTCACCATACACCACCCATTCAGTTAATTCCTACTTCTTTCAAAAGTGAACGGATGACATAGCCTGCCATCATCATACCAGAAACGGGAGGCACAAAAGAGGTAGATCCTGGTGCATGCCCTTCTCCGATAGGTTTGTGAGGCAATTCTTTGGAATACACCACAGTCAAATGGCGTACCCTACGTTCTTTCAATTCTTTTCTCATCTTCCGTGCCAAATGGCAGACAGAAGTTTTATTGATGTCTGCAATCTGCAGCATTTCTGGGCGAAGGCGATTGCCAGTCCCCATGGAAGAAATTTCTGGTATTTTCAGTTTCCAGCACACTTCTGCAATAGAAATCTTAGCCGGTACGTCATCTATGGCATCAATGATGAAGTCGGCATGCAGATTTTTAATGAATTCTTCATCCCCAGGACGATAATAGGTAGCCAATGCTTTGGCATCACAGGAAGGATTTACCCTATGGGCTCTTTCTACCATGATTTCAGCTTTGTTTCTTCCAATAGTGGTGCGATCAGCCACTAGCTGCCTATTGAGATTGGTGGTTTCTACTTCATCTTTATCAATAAAAATCAAATGGCCCACGCCAGCTCTCACCAGCGCTTCAGACGCATAAGACCCTACGCCGCCGACACCAAAGACAGCGACCGTCTTCGTAGATAAGAAATCGACCCCTTTTTCACCGATGATTCGGGCCGTACGTGTATATATGGGATCCATTATTTGCCTCCTGGAATGATTTCCAGCCAGTATCCATCTGGGTCATTGATAAAATAAATGCCCATATCTGGATTTTCATAGCAAATACAACCCATTTTCTGATGCTTTTCATGAGCAGCTTTCATATCATCCACATCAAAAGCCAAATGGAATTCATTATCCCCTAAGTTATATGGTTCCTCGCGATCACGCAGCCAGGTTAGTTCCAAGCGCTGTTTATTCACGCCATCTCCCATATAAACCAAAATAAAGGAGCCGTCGGGAGCTTTGTATTCTCCTACCACCTGGAGACCAAGAGCTTCTTCATAGAAGGCGATACTTTTCTTTAAATCAAGTACGTTGAAATTGTTGTGGTTAAACATAAATTTCATTTTTACTCTCCTCTTTCATTTTCCTAAAAATCGATGTATTTAGTATAACACAAAAAAGGGGATTATACTGCCTTGAACATCAATTAACCATAATAAACCAGGGTCTTTCCCAATCTACCTTGCAGGCTACTTAACCAAGAAACCATTCTGTCCTAACCAAAGGTATAAAGAGTTAGGATATGGCCTTGTTTCTATTTTCAATCAAATAAAAATACCGCTATCATTAGGGAGTAAAAGTCATTTAGGGCAAGCATATCCCCCTTACAACCTTATATAACCTATATGATAGTGGTATTTTGGTTTGATTTAAATCATGTTCATGACAGAATCATAATCTTTATTCATATTAGCTAACATCAAATACATGAATTATTTAATGTCATACATGCCACTAACCCCTTCTTTGAGGTTGATGAAGATATTCTTCAGCTGGCTATAATGTTCCAAGATGACCTTATGAGTTTCTCTGCCGATACCAGACTGTTTATAACCACCAAAAGGAGCTCCTGCTGGGAGGTCATTGTAGGTATTGACCCACATACGACCGGTACGCACGCTGCGAGCGACTTTCATAGCTGTATTGATATTCTTGGTAAATACAGCACCGCCTAAGCCATATACGCTATCATTGGCCAGAGCAATCACTTCATCGGCAGTCTTGAATTTCTGTACCACTACCACAGGTCCAAAGATTTCTTCCTGGCATACGCGGCAGTTTGGCGTGTCGGTCACCAAAATGGTTGGTTTCATGAAATAGCCTTTGTCGCATCCATTTCCAGTGTATCTTTCTCCACCGGTGATGAGCTTGGCTCCTTCTTCTACACCAATCTTCACATAGTTTAATACTTTATCCTGCTGGGATTTATAAATCTGTGCCCCCAACTGGGTTTCTGGATCCGTAGGATCTCCGATCTTTACAGCTTCGAAGGTGGCTTTCAAATGTGTTAAGAATTCATCAAAAATGCCTTCCTGTACGAAGAGTCTAGAACCTGCACAGCATACCTGTCCCTGGTTGAAAAGGATGCCTTTGCAAGCCCCATCCACAGCCTGACGAAGGTCACAATCATCAAACACGATATTGGCAGATTTGCCGCCCAATTCCAAAGTACATGGAATGAGCTTATCGCAAGCTGCCTGGTATACCCCATGGCCTACATCGGTAGAACCGGTAAATGCCAATTTATCCAGGTCTGGATGATCCAAAAGCCACTGACCAGACTTAGAACCTTTACCAGTGATGACATTCAATACGCCCTTAGGAAGTACATCCTGAATAAGGCGAACCAATTCCATCAAGGACAAAGAGGTATGAGAAGATGGTTTCATCACGATGGTATTACCAGCAGCCAGTGCCGGTGCCAGTTTCCAGCAAGCCATGGTGAATGGGAAATTCCACGGAATGACCTGACCTACCACACCTACTGGTTCATGAAGAATCAAAGACATGGTATTGTCATCTAGCATGGTGGCACTGCCTTCCCAAGCTCTAAGACATCCTGCGAAATAACGGAAATGATCGCTTCCCAGCGGTACATCAGCTGCTTTGGTTTCACGGATCGGTTTGCCATTATCCAAAGTTTCTACCAATGCCAGATGGTCTGCATTAGCATCAATGATATCTGCAATTTTAAGAAGAAGATTTTGTCTTTCAATAGGAGATGTTTTAGACCAAGCCGGAAGAGCTGCTCTAGCCGCTTTGACAGCTTTATCTACATCTTCTTTGGTGGCTTCTGCAAAAAGAGCCAATTCTTCTCCATTCGCTGGATTGTAGGCAGCAAAAGTGGCGCCATCACCAGCCGGTACGAACTGACCATTGATAAATAGGCCATACTGTTTTTGAATGTTTGCTTTTGTCATGGAAAAAACTCCTTTCCCAATGAGAGTGCCAAAGGCATTCTCTATTTTCAGTTTCCCTAATCGGCCTATCCATATCTATAGATCAACCAATCAGACAAACTTATATCGAGTACTAGCAGAATAGATACGATTGTGCGATGATTCTGCTAAGAAATATAATCCAGCCACGAGTCTACCTATATAGACATATAGGTAAGCAAAGAAATACAACCTTTCATACTGTGCGATAGTCACTTTCTTCGTCTTTGGTGCTGATGTGAACATTATATCACCCTATATTTAAATATTCAATAGAATCGATACAGATAGATTTCTTTCTTTTTAAATGGTTTCATACCTAGGATCCAATCTGGGCTAAAAATTAAATAAAATCAAAAATCACTTGCAAAATCTTTTAAACTCTGTATAATTTATATAGTACACTATGGGTAAATGGGAGATTTTGTTAATCACACATATTCTATATGTAATGTTTGTAATATGGAGTTCATTATGGGTAATTTTGAAGAAATTTTATTACAAAAACATTTAAAGAGAACCAAAGCCCGAGTCATGATTTTAAAAGTACTGGAAAAAAGTCTTCCTTCTACAGCGGGTGAAGTGTTCGAATTGGTTAGAAAAAAAGATACTCGTCTCAGCCTATCCACAGTATATCGCAACTGTGAGACATTGGCCGAAAAGGGTTTGCTTCGCCGTTCTACGACCATGTCTGATGGCCTCACACGATATGAATATGCCAATGGCACACCGATTCAGCATGCTATTTGTCTCTGTTGTCACCGCATCTTTCCTGTAGAAGTCAAACTGGAATCTCATTATGAAGATAGGCTTGACCAAAATTATGGATTCGAAGTGCAGGAACCACGGATTGAAGTCTATGGATTCTGCAAAGATTGCCGGCAAAATGGGAAAGCAGCTGCTTATAAAAAGGGAAAAGCATAAGGAAGTGGCCTTTGGTAGGTCATGATTCCTTTCTATCAACTAGTCAAATACACATATCCTCTATCAAAAAGCTAGGATGCATGTTGCGCATCCTAGCTTTTTGATTGTCCTTCATCCATAGGCGATCTGTTTTCCACCGGTAAGGTGTAAAGTCTACCATATAAAATTTGTATATGACAAGGTAAACGCAATAGGGGATTTCTTTGCTATTTGTCTCAAGAAAAAAGAGACACCCATACAAAGAATGTATGAATGTCTCTTTCTTAAGAACCTGCTTATAGAAGAATACATAGTCCTAGCTTAGATGGAGTCCTTACACTTGGCAGCCATCTTATTGCAATTCATATTGATAGTCTTCTTTTAGGGTTTGAATGGCGCCTTGGTCTCCTTGCATAGCCGCCTTGATGAGCCAGGACATGGCTGCTTTTTCATCCTTAGCGCACCCTTCGCCATTGGCCAATGCATAGCCATAGTGGGCCATACCAAAAGGATCTCCTTGATCAGCTGCTTTCTTATATAAATCCACTGCTTTTTTAATATCTTCTTCTACACCAAGTCCTGCTTCATAGCAAAGACCCAGTGCGGAATAGGCAGCAGGGATTTCATTCTGTGCCGCTTTTTCATAGCAAATAAATGCATGTTTCAAATGCCCTTTTCTTTGGCTCTTATGTCTGAAGGCTTCCCCTAATTTAAAGTATACTTCCTTATCTCCTAGCTGTTCTGCCTCTTGGGCCAATTGAAACGCTTTATTGTCATCTACTCTTCCTGCCTGTCCAGTCACATACTCCCGGCAAGCGATGGAAAGAAATACTTTCAACGTGGCATTTCCATCAGGATCTCCCATTTCACAGCCTTTACGAATCCACATTTCTGCAGCAGTCAAATCTTTGGCTGTGCTGCTTCCCTGGGCATAAAAAAGCCCTACCATTAGCATGGCACTGGTATCTCCCCGTTCCGCTGCCAAAAGATAATAGTGAAGAGCTTTTTCAGGATTCACCTTACCAAACCGACCTTCATCATAGGCCTTGCCTAAAAGGGCAGCCGCTTCTGCGTTTCCCATGTCAGAAGCATGTTCCAGTGCCCTTCTGGCTTTTCTCGGATTGGGTTTTCCTCCATGAATCCCGCGAAGGTACAACTTTCCCAAGTAAAGACTAGCACTGGTAATATCGTACTCCACGCCGATTTTATAGCAGCTTTCTGCTTTCTCCTCGTCTTTTTCTACTCCATCACCGGTTTCCATGCGACGGCCAATGACACAGATTTCATAAGCTGCTTCATGGGCACCCATATTAGCTGCTTTGCGGAAATAGGTCATCGCATCATCCAGATTTCCGATATGGAGACAATCTTGCCCCATGGAGTAGTAATATTCCATCATACGATCAGATGACATAATGTTCTGCTCCTTTGAAAAAAACAGTGCATCATGCAGAGTGCATAGGGTAGAGTCATGGAAAAGGGGACATAACCATCGAAAAGCCCCAAATCCTCTTTTTATAAAAGCCTCGCCCATAGGCACTCCTAGCATGTCACACTATTTGACAGTCAGTGAATCATTCTCGTTCTGAAATATGATATCCATATTCGTGCATAGCCATGTAATCAAGAGGGTATGGGGCGCTTTATGAATAAGGCGTCCTTTCCTCCATGACGCACTACCCATGACTCATAATTCAGAAAAGAGAAGCCATCACAAACTATCTAAACTCCTTGCACAGATCATCAAAAAGTTCCTGAGATGGCTTTTCTACATGGTCTGTAAGACAAATATCTTTAGATGGTACGATATCGCCAAAAGGAAGGACACCATTTTCTTCATAAATGACGCCGGTCACCAAGCTATCTGTTTCAGCCAAGAGATGGAAAGCTTGGGCTTTGCTAGATGGGTCATAGTTTTCACGAACATCAGAAATTTTCTTTAAATGTTCGTTGTACCACTGTACGGTGTTGAAATGATTGAATGTCACGCAAGGGGTGAAAATATTCACATAAGAGAAACCTTTGTGATCCACTGCCTTTTCAATGATATCCACCAAGTTTCTGCCATCGATAGCATATGCCTGAGCCACGAAAGTAGCACCTGCAGCAATAGCCATAGATGGTGCATCAAGGGGAGTCATGGGGTTTCCATCTGGGGTAGTCTTAGTCACAAACCCTTTAGAGGAAGCCGGAGATGTCTGACCCTTGGTGAGCCCATATACCTGGTTATCAAAGACCAAGTAAGTGATATCCATATTTCTCTTCATGGCATGCATAGCGTGACCCAAACCGATCGCATAGGAATCGCCATCACCGGAACATACGATCATATGGGTATCTTTATTGGCACATTTGATGCCCTGCGCAAAAGGAAGAGCTCTACCATGGGTGGTATGAGCGCCATAGCAGTACTGGTAGCCGCCGATACGGGAAGAGCAGCCGATACCAGAAATCAAGGTAATGCTTTCATTAGGCCAACCTTTTTTCGCACAAACCGCACTGATGGCATTCTGAATGCCGTAATCGCCGCAACCTGGGCACCAGTTCGGTACAATAGTATTTTTATAATCCCGCGGTGATGCCATCTTAGAAGACCTCCTTAGCTTTTTTCAAGATAGTAGAAGCAGTGAATGGGGTGCCATCATACTGCAGGCAAGACAAGAGTTTGTCATGGCAAGCAAAATGAATAGCAAAGAGTTCACGAAGCTGGGCTGTCAGGTCTTCTTCTACGATAAGGACTTTCTTGGCGCCTTCGATATAAGGACGGAGAGATTCTACCGGGAATGGAGACAGCAGACGGAGCTGCAAGTGGTTCACCCTCTTGCCTTCTTCTGCCAAAGCTTCGCAAGCTTCATCGATAGCACCGCCAGTGGAAGTAATTCCCACCAGGAGAAGATCACAATCGGTGTCTTCATGGGTCACATAGAATGGCTGAATGGCTTTTTCTACACCAGCAAATTTCCGATGACGCTTTTCCATTTCCATTACACGATCCCCTACGCCTTCAGCCGGTTTGCCGAATACGTTGTGTTCCAAACCAGTGGAAAGGAACATACCATTCTTAACACCTGGAATGGTTCTTGGAGAAATACCATCTTCTGTATCTTCGAAACGATGGAAATATTCCTTCTTCTTGGTATCCAGTTCCGGAAGTCCTTCGGTGAGGAGCTTACCACGGTTGATACCTACACGATTCATATCGAAAGCC
This sequence comes from Dialister sp. UBA6422, assembly GCA_002439665.1. Taxonomy (GTDB): domain Bacteria; phylum Bacillota; class Negativicutes; order Veillonellales; family Dialisteraceae; genus Dialister. The sequence goes on along the minus strand of DJPC01000003.1, from coordinate 12,227 downwards.
GGTACGGACTGTTTGCACATGCCAAACTGCAGGTCAGACAGGACAATAACCGGAGTCTGGAATTCTTCTGCCAAGTTAAATGCTTCCTGCACGATATAGTAGCAATCTTCAATAGAAGCAGCAGCCAGAACAATCTTTTCTGCATCCCCATGACCAGAACCGATCGCGTAACGGATATCACTCTGTTCTACCTTGGTAGCCATACCAGTAGAGGGGCCGGCACGCATGACATCGATAATAACCACTGGAATTTCAGCAGTGCATGCCATAGAAATAGATTCTGCCATCAGAGACAGCCCTGGGCCGGAGGTGGCTGTGAAAGCACGAACCCCTGCATAACCAGCACCCATAGCCATCATGCAAGAAGAAAGTTCATCTTCGGTCTGCACCACAGTACCATTGATTTTATGAATCACTTTAATCATGTATTCCATGATTTCTGTAGCCGGAGTAATCGGATAAGAAGCCATGAATCTGGAACCTGCGGAAATAGCCCCCAGAGCAGCTGCTTCATTTCCCAAAAGGTAAAGCTGATCTTTCTTAGGTGGAGTAGCCAGTTTTCCCAGTTCTACCCCATGCATAGAGGCAATAGCCGTATCATAGCCTTCCTTAAAAATGTCCTTATTCTTAGAAATGATTTCATCGCCCTTTTTAGCAAAACGATCGGCGATAAAACCATAAAAAGGTTCTTCTGGGAATCCCAAAACACCAGCACTCATGCCAAGAGCCGCAATATTTTTCATCTGCATGCTGCCATACTTTTTAGCCAATTCTGTAATAGGAAGAGCTAAGAAAATACGGCCTGTGTGGGCATCAAACTTAGGATGGAATGCATCATCAGCGATGATGACGCCCCCTTCCGGAACTTCTTTACCGTGAATATCAATGGTTTCCTGATCGAGAGCTACCAGGCAATCTACATGTTCCCCAATGGTAGCAATTTCTTTAGTAGCAATACGCAGCGCAATGGTGGTATGACCACCTTTGATACGGGACGCGAAAAGACGCTGGCTGAAGAGAGAATATCCTTCCTGAGCCAGTACCTTACCCAAGATTTCGCCACAAGATTCGACGCCCTGCCCTTGCTGGCCGCCCATCTTCCAGATAAAATCACGTTTTGTTTCCAATCAGTCTTCCTCCTTTATTTAGACACTTTGGAAATAAAGATATATAATTTGTGAATCGCTAATACTACACTCACACAACAGTTTATTATATCATATTTTTTCAATGAAAGTTTATAATAATTAATAGAGTTCTAGTAGAGTGCTTTCCCTATGGATCTTATTCTACTTATCCACCATACAAAGGTTCTGTCATCCCGTTTCTGCTGGTCACTTACTTTATAATAGATAATAGAAAATTGCTTTCATAAGGTTCATCGGATATACCTTTGACAGTGTACCGCATTGTTTCAAAACCTTTCCGTATTTCTATAGAACCTTTGCATAGCATTTTCAGAAAAAACAATTTCGAAATTTTATCAACAAGCCCCTTTAACAGCGATGATATAAAATACTATTCATATGTTATTATGTCACAAGAACCTTCTAGATTACCGAAAACATACGATGTGAAATCATTCAAAAAAGGAGTATACTATCATGTCTTCAGAACGACGCGGCATCATCGATATTCTTATCGGCGGTACCCTATGGGGCAGTATCGGCGTCTTTGTATTATTTATGAATCAAATGGGATCTACTTCTCTTCTCACTTGTTTTCTCCGCATGGCCTTTGCTTTCCTCATCCTCCTGGTAATGACTATCTACCAATTCGGCTGGCAGGCCTTTCGCATTGATAAAAAATCTTTTCTATCCTGCATGCTTCTTGGCCTTATCTGCCAGGGCATTTACAATATTTTCTACAACGAAGCCATCCTAGATCTAGGAATGACCCTCTCTGCTGTACTGCTGAATCTAGCACCACTTTGCGGTATGATCGCCTCACGAATTTTATTTCAGGAAACCTTCACCTTACAGAAACTCCTCGCTATGGCAGTCTGCATTGCCGGTTGCATCTTAACCGTCACCGGCGGACATATGGATATACAAGCTCTCCCTTTGACAGGCATCCTCTTTGGCATCGGCAGCGGCCTCACCTATGGCTTGACCTCTGTCTTTGGCCGCATGGCAGGCTTTCGCTGCAACGCTTGGGTCATGAGTACCTACAGCTACCTCTTCGCTGCCTTGTTTCTTCTTTTCTTCACCTATCCGCTCCCCCAAGAAACCTACCAGGCAGATCTCCTAGGTATGGGTTTCCTTTACGCCCTAATCCCCACCGCCTTAGGCTACCTTTTCTACTATCAAGGGGTACAAAAAATCACCGAGAACAGTAAAGTCCCGGTGATCGCTTCCATAGAAACCGTAGTGTCTGCTTTATTTGGTATTTTCCTTTTCCATGAAATCCTAGGTCCCATCCACATTCTAGGCATCGCCCTCGTCATGGGGTCCATTGTGCTGATGAACTATAAAAAAGCTGTAAGGAGTGGGGAATGAAGGCGGCGAGTCCTCGCATTGCTCTTATAGAAATACTTTCATATAGCACTGTGTCCCTTTTATATGCTCGCCGATATTTATAGTAAGCAGTGCACAGTAATGCCTACTTAAAGGCTATTGGCGGCCCTTTAGGAATTGTAGGCTCCTTTCACCACTCCTCATTCCTAGTTCCTCACTTTTATACTTCTCGCTACTATTTAAATATCAATATTTCATCTATCAGCTTCCGCTCTGCTGCCGCCGGAATCACCGCCGGATATCCCATGGCAATAAGGCAAGACACGTCGTATTCTTCTGGCAGAGATAAGATTTCTTTCACTTTCTTTTCATCATAGCGGCCCATAATGAGAGTTCCTAGTTTCAATGCCCTAGCAGAAAGGCAAAAATGCGCCGCTGCTACTCCTGCATCGAAGGATTGCCAGTGGGATCCCTTTTCAGTGGATGGACTACCATCTGGTTCATAACCAGAAACGCCTTTCACTGTGCAAAGAACCACTAGTGCAGGAGCATCTTCGATATATTCTGTATTCCAAGGTGAGCTGCCAGTACACTCTTTCGCTAAACGATGTTTGATATCTGTATCCAAAACTACCACATATCGCACAGGCTGGGCATTTTCCCAACTAGAAGCCATTTGTGCTATACGGACAACGTTTTCCACGTCCCTTTCCTTCACTGGCTTATCGATATATTCCCTTATACTTCGACGGGAAATCAAACATTTCACTGCATCCATAGGACGCCTCCTTTCAGAGAATTTGTCACTTTGCCAATTCTAATATTTCTAATTTTTATTTTATCACAAATACTCTATGTTATTGGTTTATGCGCTAAGTTTTCATTATAATTATATATGTGGTAAAAATATAGAACGCCATTGGTTAGTGTTGCAGGTTTAAATGTTGCGGTTAGTAGTTAAACCAATAACCACCAGCTAATACCAAGTCTTTCCATAGCAAAAGGGTCATAAAAGGTGATTCTTACAAAATCATCTTTTATGACCCTTTATAACTTGCCCGCTAGAGCTAACTTATTTGATTACTGGATTCTTTCCAGAATAGCGTCTGTCATACCTCTGCCATTGACTTTCTTCATACCGTCTTTGTAAATATCACCAGTACGATAACCATCGTCAAGAGCTTTATTGACCGCTGCTTCGATGGCATCAGCAGCTTTGTCTTCGTCTAAGGAGTAACGGAGAAGCATAGCTGCAGAAAGGATGGTCGCGATCGGGTTGGCAATGCCTTTACCTGCAATATCGGGTGCAGAGCCATGGATTGGTTCATACAGGCTTGTCTCATCACCGATAGACGCAGAAGGCAGCATACCGATAGAACCAGAAAGAACAGCTGCTTCATCGGAAAGGATATCCCCGAAGAGGTTACCAGTCACTACGACATCAAAGAAGGATGGATGGATAGCAAACTGCTGGGCGCAGTTGTCTACATACATATGGTCCAGTTTTACATCCTGATAGTCTTCATCATGGATCTTGATCACTGTTCTTCTCCACAGGCGGGAGGTGGCCAGTACATTGGATTTATCTACACTGGTCACATGGCCGTGACGTTTTCTAGCTGCTTCCATGGCAAACCGAGTGATGCGGTCTACTTCTGGTACAGAGTAATTTTCCAAATCCCAAGCACGTTCTACACCGTTATGGATTTCAGATTCGCATCGATCGCCGAAGTAAATACCACCTACCAGTTCACGAACAATCATGATATCGGTGCCTTTGGCAATTTCTGGTTTCAGGGGAGAATATTCAATCATAGAGTCCTGGATCTTTACGGGACGGAGATTGACATAAAGACCAAGAGCCTTACGTAAACCCAAGATGGCCTTTTCCGGACGAAGAGCTGGTTCCAAGTGGTCCCACTGGTCACCACCTACAGCACCAAAAAGAATGGCATCTGCTTTTTTACAAGCATCAATGGTATCTTGTGGTAGGGGTTCGCCCACTTTATCGTAAGCAGCACCGCCAGCATCTTTCCATTCATAGGTGAGGCCAATGTGGTAAATAGAATCTACTTTTTTTAATACTTCCACAGCTGCATCGGTGATTTCTCCTCCAATGCCATCGCCAGGAATGACAACGATATGTTTACTCATGTATTGACTCCTTATGTTTCACTTTTTATTGAATCCTGCATAGTCAGATTGAGGAATGAGAAGTAAGGAGTGAAGAATGAAGGTAGGACGCATAAAAATGATAAAACGCCGAAAATATAAATAATATATTGGCGGCACTTGATGAAGGGTGTGCCACCACCACTCCTAATTTCTCACTTCTCTCTTAATCCCAATCCGTAAGCAGTTTACTGCTTCTTTGCCTTTACATAGTTAATTAGTCCGCCTGCTTTGGCAATGTCCTGGATGAATCCGGGAAGCGGCGGAGCCTGGAAGGTGTCTCCGGTGGTGAGGTTTTCAATTTTTCCGGTGGTGAGATCAATTTTCAGCTGATCCCCTGCATGGATTTTTTCTACATCATCCCCAATTTCCAGAAGTGGAAGTCCTACGTTAATGCCATTTCGATAGAAAATACGAGCAAAGGAAGAGGCGATGACTACTGGCACACCACTGGCTTTGATAGCCACCGGTGCATGTTCACGAGAAGAACCGCAACCAAAGTTCTTACCTCCTACCATGATGTCGCCAGCTTTGACTTCTTTAGCAAAGGTGGGATCAATATCCACCATACAATGTTTTGCCAATTCCTTCGGATCGAAGGTATTGAGATATCTAGCTGGAATAATAACGTCTGTATCGATATTGTCGCCGTAGCGCCAAACTTTTCCTTCTAAAACTGCCATATTATTTGACCTCCTTCGGTACGGCGATACGTCCTAAAATAGCACTGGCTGCTGCTACCTGTGGACCGGCCAGGTAAATTTCAGAATCCGTAGGCCCCATGCGACCGATAAAGTTTCTATTCGTAGTGGATACGCATCTTTCGCCAGATGCCAGGATGCCCATATAACCGCCCAGGCAAGGACCACAAGTCGGAGTCGATACAGCGCAACCTGCATTGATAAAGGTATCGATGTAGCCCGCATGCATAGCCTGGAGATAAATGGTCGGCGTAGCCGGAATGACAATGCACCGTACATGAGGATGAACTTTGTGTCCTTCAAAAATACGAGCTGCAATGGCTAAGTCTTCCAGTCGACCATTAGTGCAGGAACCGATAACGACCTGATCAATCTTGATTTCACCAAAAGTACCTACTTCTTTGGTATTTTCTGGCAGGTGAGGGAAGGAAACCACTGGTTTCATCTTGGAAAGGTCGATGGTTACTTCTCTAGCATAATGGGCATCTGCATCGGCTTCTACAATATCCATCGGGCCTTTGAAACGACCTTCGATGTAAGTCTTTGTCTTTTCATCTACTGGGAAAATCCCATTCTTAGCTCCTGCTTCAATAGCCATATTGGCAATGGTAAAACGGTCTGTCATAGAGAGGGAATGCACTCCATCGCCGGTAAATTCCAAGGACTGGTACAATGCACCATCTACACCAATCATGCCAATCAAAGTAAGGATGACATCTTTACCAGTGATGTCTTCTGCTTTATTGCCTACCAAGTTAACTTTGATCGCATCTGGCACTTTGAACCAAGCTTCCCCAGTAGCCATAGCCACGCCCAAATCGGTGGAACCTACACCGGTAGAAAATCCGCCCAGTGCCCCGTAGGTGCAAGTATGTGAATCTGCACCGATAGTGACCATGCCAGGTCCTACCAGGCCTTTTTCTGGAAGCAGTGCATGCTCGATACCCACACGGCCCTGTTCAAAGTAATTGACAATACCATTTTCTCTAGCAAAATCACGAACGATTTTAGCAAGACCTGCAGACTTAATATCCTTGGCTGGTTGGAAATGGTCTGGAACAAGTACAATCTTGTTCTTGTCAAAAACAGGCACGCCTACTCTTTTAAATTCTGCAATGGAAGGCGGCGCTGTGATATCATTGGCCATTACTAAATCCAGTTTGCAGTTAATCAGATCTCCTGCTTTCACAGAATCAACACCGGCATGTTTGGCCAGGATCTTCTGTGTCATTGTCATCCCCATGTGATGTAACCTCCTACTTTTAGTAAACATTTCACAGTTAACTGTTTACGGCTTACTAACAAAAAAATCCTCCGTCTCGTAAGAGACGAAGGATTCGCGGTACCACTCTCATTCATATTTCTAAGAAATATGCACTCTGTCTGATAACGGTCAGTGTCCGGCGCAGCCTACTTGGTTCAGCCTGCAACTCAAGGACGAGTTCGATGATATGCTTCTGCCATTTTCCACCATCCAATGGCTCTCTAGATGAAATCCATATCTCTACTATTTCCTATCATTGTCTTTCTTTGAATATAAAAATACTGTAGCACAATGGCTTAGAAAATGCAAATACATTTTTTAATTCTGAAGAATCGGTAAAGTTCCATAATCACCTTCTAGTGATAGGGCATCTCTTCAGAAGAATCCCTTTTTTATTCGTGATCCAATGCCTTTAATAGTGCTTTGGCCAGCTGGTCAGCGCAGGATGTTTCTTTTCCACGGCAAGTATTTCCCATAAGAATATCTGCTGCTTCTTTGGCATCTTTACCTTCCAAAAGTTTACCGATCGCCTTCAGATTGCCTGGGCATCCTCCCTGAAAAGCCAGGTCATGGATCTTTCCATCTTCTAAAGCAAACGTAATTTTTCTAGCGCATACACCGGCTGGTGTGAACTCATAAGTCTGCATAATAATCTCCTTTCAAAAAAACTCTCTTTCGGCATTATATCATAAAAAAAGGAAAAGTGACTAGGCATCGTCGCTAAAGACCGGGTATAGCAATGGTCTATCTTAATCCCCGCTTTTCATAAACTCATCCAAATGATGCTGATAAAGATGCATAAGACCATAGAGATACTGCTGCCGTTTGACAGCAGTTTCATTATCAAACCAATTTTTCATTAACTTTCCGCCTGCCAGCAAGCTTCCAAAAGGGACAAATACAGTGACGCAAAGAAGACCAATCATTTGCCAAGGCGGCAATGTATTTGGTTTCTTTACCATTTGGTCTACGGGACACCATTTCTGCAATTCTTCCCAAAAGGCTTGATAATCTGCTTTCCGCCGGAGTGCCCGGGTATTGACCAGAAGACAAGCATGATTTCCCCTCCAACCATAACGGACTCCATATTTTTCAAACTGCACCGTCATATGGTCCCATAATTCTTCCATAAGTTGGATAGGACCAATAAAGAGTACATTGGCATCCCCCAGCGCCTCTTTCTGCACCATCCACTGTTCTTCGCTCAAAACGATGAGCGGAATAGCACTTCTTCCATAATCCTTTTGCAGCTTACATATGTCCTGCCATATCTGATTAGCAAATGCTGTATCGGTTCTACGAGATACAATATAAAGTGTATTGGAATCATCCATGGCAGTCCCTCCTTCATGAGATGTAAAATATATTTCATGCTTATCATATCACAAGGAATAGATAGATGACTAGTAAATGGTTGTTCATTATTTGAATCCCCACCAACTACTGAATCTCACATCTTTACAATGTAAATGATGTATGATCGTATCTACTAAATGATGGCAAAATAAAAAGATGACTCGTGGCTTGCATAGTATTGCGAGTCACGGGTCATCTTTTTTCAGTCATTCTACTTATTTACTTTCAAAGAAGGCTTTGTATGCCAGGTAGGTTTCATAAGCATCGGCTTTGGAAAGTAAATCATAGGGAGCATGCATGGAAAGCATGGCTGTGCCGCAGTCTACGACTTCAGCACCCCAGTCAGCCATCATGAAAGCGATGGTTCCGCCGCCACCCTGGTCGACTTTACCTAGTTCACCAATCTGCCAGCAAACACCGGCTTCATTGAAAATCGTACGGATTTTCTGCAGAAATTCTGCATTGGCATCGTTGCTGCCAGCTTTACCACGAGCACCACCGTACTTAGTGAGATTAATGCCATAGCCCAAGAAAGAAGCATTGTCTTTTTCAGATACTTCAGCAAACATAGGATCCAGGCAAGAATTAACATCTGCAGAAAGCATTTCACTATTTTCCATGGTTTCATAAAAATCAAGCAGTGTGTTCTGGCCCTGCAGTGCCAAAAGTTTCATCACAAATTTAACAAAGTAAGAAGATTCCATTCCTGTATTACCATAGGAACCGATTTCTTCCTTATCTGTAAGAAGGGCTGCCTGGGTTTTCACACCTGGTTTGGCATGGAGGATTGCTTCCAAGTTGGCATAGGAGCATACTCTATCATCCTGACCATAAGAAGCAATAAGGGAACGGTCAAATCCGACATCACGGCTCTTAGTAGATGGTACCAATTCCAATTCTGCCGTAGCAAAATCTTCTTCTTCAATGCCGTATTTTTCCTTCAGCATTTGCATGAAAACTTCTTTTGGCTTCAACTTGTCTTCTGCATTGGTGCCAGCAATAGCCTGGAGCTGTTCGCCAGTGATGCCTTCTGCCAAAGTTTTCTTCATCTGATCCTGTGCCATATGGATAAGCAGGTCAGAAACATAGAAAATCGGATCGTCATCTTTGAGACCCACATTGATTTCTACTTTCTTGCCATCTTTGGTATAAATAACACCGATGAGTGCCAAAGGAATGCAAGTCCACTGGTATTTCTTAATGCCCCCATAGTAATGGGTACGGAAATATACGATACCATCCTGTTCGTGCACTGGATTGGCTTTGAGATCCAATCTAGGAGAATCAATATGGGAACCAACGATTTTGATTCCTTCATGTACCGGTTCTTCCCCAATAACAGCCAGGATGACAGACTTCCCTTTCTGATTCCAATATACTTTATCTCCCGGTTTCAAAGAATCCATAGAATATACGGGTTTAAATCCATGTTCTTCTGCCTGGCGAATAATTTCAGTAGTAGCCAGACGTTCTGTACGTGCGGTATCCAAAAAAGCTTTGTACCGTTCACCATAGACCATCACTTCTTTCCGTTCCGCATCGTTCATACGCTGCCAAACAGATTTCGTTCTGCTATATGTTTCTTTCATACAAGAGCCTCCTATTAGAGAATGATTTTCAATGTATTGCTTTCTTATTATATCGCAATCCATAAAAAGTAGCTAGGGATTGGGAATTGGGGAGCAGGAAATTCATCCACTTTCTTCTAATCCCTAAGCTACCAATCCTTATTTTCCAGGAAATACCTTATCCAAAAGATAGGTAAGTCCCACAAATACCGCCATCACTACGAAAACCATAGGATAAGCGATCACCGTCAGCATGACTGCCGAATCTACACTTGTCATTTTATTTCTCCTTCGCTAAAAGTTTCTCAGGTCATTCAGGTTTCTTAGGTTACTCAGGTTCTTCGTAGGAGATAATGAATGCTCGCCGTATCATCTCATTCGACAAACCTGAGAAACTTTAGCAACCTGAGTAACCTATAACCACTAGCCCAATCACACCTACTAACTCAAATTTTCAATTGCAATCAGTTACATCAGCACTGGAATCAAGGCCAATACCAGACCGCCAGCGACCACAGATGCCACCTGGCCTGCTACATTGACACCCATAGCATGTTGGATGATGTAATTTGTATTGTCTTCTTTCAGTGCCATTTTTGCAATAACACGTCCAGACATAGGGAAAGCAGAGATACCGCAAGCACCGATCATAGGATTGACTTTTTTCTTCAAGAAAATATTCACGAATTTAGCAAAAAGAACGCCCCCTACCGTATCAAAGATGAAGGCCACGGCACCCAATGCCAAAATCTTCAATACATCCAAAGTCAGAATATTTTCGGCTGTCATGGTAGCTCCCACCGTAATCCCCAAGAACAGGGTGACCAAGTTGGACAATTCATTCTGTGCTGCGTTAGAGAGAGAATCACAAACACCAGACACTTTGAGCATATTACCAAACATGAGCGCACCGATAAGAGGTACAGAAATCGGTGCCAGGATACCAGCAAAAAGAACAACCATGAAAGGAAACAGGAATTTTGCAGTCCAAGAAACTGGTTTTTCTTCATGATAAGGCATACGAATGCGCCGTTCTGCTTTGGTGGTTAAAAGTTTTATAATAGGTGGCTGAATAATGGGGACCAAAGACATGTAGCAGAACGCAGTGACCGTCAAGGGAGCTAGCAAATTGGTCGCAAATTTTTGAGCCACAAAAATAGTGGTAGGTCCATCAGCAGCACCGATGATACCAATAGAAGCCGCTTCATTGAAAGGAAATCCCACCATAGCGGCTAAAATAGTAGCAGCAAAGATACCAAAATGAGCAGCTGCCGCAAAGAGCATCACATAGGGAGCTCGAATGAGTGGAGTGAAATCACACATAGCCCCTACAGCAATAAAGATCAATACTGGAAATAATTCATTGGCAATGCCTGCTTCGTAAAGCACGGTCAAAAAGCCAGGTTCTCCGCCACCGGTAGGCATAACCGCGAAATGACCTGGAATATTCGCTAAGATGCAACCGACCCCCATAGGGAAAAGAAGCATGGGTTCATAATCTTTCTTAACCCCTAGCCAGATCAAAATCCCGCCAATGATAAACATGATCCATATCGTAGGATCTGACATGCCCATCACACCGGTAAAAAGCTCTTCTAATACTTTTTCCCAATTGTCCATACATTTCTCCTTTACTTAACAAAAATCCAATAACCAAAAGTTAGGAATGGCCCTTTATAATTTCTATGTGAGCAGCTGCTCGTTCATTCAAATTGCAACTAGAATAAAAGCAGGTAAGAAGTGTGGCTGGTGCGAAACAACCAGCAACCAACAACAGTGTGCACACAAGAACTGGCACAATAACCCCTATTTCTATGCATGTAAATATCAAAATTTCACTGCCTATATTCTTTAGATACCTAGCGTATGAATGATCGAGCCACCACCTCAATATGTCATGGATATCGGGGCACTTTCAAAATGTCTCCCCCTTCTTCCACTTCTTATCTTTAACTTCTAAATTCTCACTCGTTTCACCTGCCTTATTCCTATCATGAAATAGCTTAATCAATTCTATTATAAAAAAAGAGACCTGACATTTTACCATGCCAGGTCTCTTGCTTTCTATTTCCTACCCCCGTGCCATACGCAGGAAACATCTTATGCTATTGTGTATATTAGAAATTATAACCGAAAATTGGCAAAATGACAAATATTAAAATAGCCCAAATAATACCAGCTACAATAAAAATGCCAGCCGTAATGGCAAATCCTTCTTTTGTTCTTGGTACACCTAACAAACTGAAGTTTCCCAACGGCCCACGACGTACCATAAATCCATTATTTTTTCTCTGTTTAAACCATTTCAATTTATTTTCTGCACCAATGCTATAGGCCACCAGTACAGCCACAATAGAAGCCACCAGCCAATAAATCAAAAAACGAGCGGCACTGAAGTCTTTGACGTCAGACAAATCAATAAGCTGCATACTATCCATATTTACACCATCCTCGATAGGAAAATCACATACATATTTATTATAATGCACAGTGACTTTTTTGGCAAAGGAAATATGATTTGAAGAAATGAATCATGAAGGATGGTATGGGATACAGGGTATGATGAAATCAAAGGAGCATTTTATGGATGGTACGCCGCCACCATCATGAGACACTTCATATAACGCATGCAATAAAAAAGAACCCTGACGAGTTTTCTCATCAGAGTTCTTTTATTTAGCCTAGTGGCAAATTATTTACCAAACTGTGC
>DJPC01000180.1 GCA_002439665.1 Dialister sp. UBA6422 | reverse complement strand
ATGTATACCAGGAGAATATATTCCATACTAAAATGTTAATCCATGATTTTCAGTTGGACAATTACCTGTTTGACATGACAGAAGCCGACCTAGATAAAAAAGAAGCAAAACGCATTCGTCGCTTATTAAAGCAGGAAATGTATGAAATCTTCAATGGCAGAAATATGCCAGCTGTGAAAGATTGATTGTTCATTGCTATATAGAAATGAGCGATGAATAACTAAACCCATATATCGAATATGTTAGAGAATTAATTTTAGGAGGAGTTCAATTATGGATACCGCAAAGCTCAAAGAAGAAGCATTGGCTTTAAGAAAAGCAAAACATCAGATGATCACCACTGGTCTCAATGCCAGCGTTGAAAACAACCATGACCTGGCTATTGTATACACCCCTGGTGTATCTGCTCCATGTCTGGCTATTAAAGATGACGAAGACCTGTCTTTGGAATATACCTGGAGAGGAAATGTGGTCGCTGTTATTTCCGATGGTACTCGTGTACTGGGTATGGGAGATATCGGTGCAGCTGCTTCCATGCCAGTTATGGAAGGTAAATGCGCTCTGTACAAAAGATTTGGTCAGATCGATGCCATTCCGATTACTCTAGATACCAAAGACCCGCAGGAATTTATTCATACCGTCAAACTTTTGGAAAAGAACTTCGCAGGGATTAACCTGGAAGATATCTCTTCTCCGAAGTGCTATGACATCGAAGATGAACTGAAAAAGATCATGAATATTCCGGTATTCCATGACGATCAGCATGGTACTGCTATTGCAGCTTTGGCTGCTCTTCTGGGAGCACTCAAAGTAGTTGGCAAGAAGATCGATGAAGTGAAGGTTGTCATGAATGGGGCAGGCGCTGCTGGTACTGCTATCGCTAAGCTGCTTTTGGAAGATGGTGTAAAACCAGAAAACATGACCGTTTTGAATTCCAAAGGTATTCTTTATGACAATGGCAAGAGAGATAAAGTACAGCTGGAACTCATTCATCTCACCAATCCGGAAAATAAACAGGGGACTTTTGAAGACGCTGTCAAAGGCGCTGATGTACTTATTGGCTGCTCTGCTCCAGAAGCATTCAATAACGATGCGATTAAGACCATGGCTGATAAGAGCATTGTATTTGCTATGGCAAATCCAGTACCGGAAATCATGTATGATGATGCCAAAGATAAGGGTGTTTATGTATATGGCTCCGGCAGAAGTGATATGCCAAACCAGGTAAACAATTCCTCTGTATTCCCAGGACTCTTCCGTGGTGCATTGGATGTACGTGCTCGTCAGATCAATGAAGAAATGAAACTGGCAGCTGCTCATGCATTGGCTGATCTGGCTGCTCAGAACTATCTGGATGAAGACCATGTTGTTGTGGATGTATTCGATCCGAAAGTTCCATTCGAAGTAGCCAAAGCAGTAGCCAAAGCAGCTCTTGCTTCTGGTGTAGCTAGAGCTACTGAACTGCCAGAAAAATATAGAGATTAATTCTCCTATTTTAACTGACCTATCAATCATAAGAAGAGCCATGCAAGGCAAGTTGTCTTGCGTGGCTTTTTTACTTTTCCCAGTGGCAATCCAACCTCCATGTTATGTCTGCTACTAGGGACCTATGGCTACGGGCTAACATATCCTAGTCACTCTCTTTCTAGCGTAGTATAATAAACACAATATACGGCTTGTGATAGGCTTGTTACTAGTTTAGAAGAAAGGAGAATCTTTATGGGCTTACTTGGAAAAGTGCATTCCTATTTCTATCCGCATGATTTTAAAGATATGTCATGTGATGATAGAGTGGGAGAGATAGAAGAAGGAGCTAGAGAGATTCTCTTAGCTTTAGAAGAAGCTGGATTTGAAGCATACGTTGTAGGCGGCTGTGTCCGAGATCTAGCGATGCAAAAGAAACCTCATGATTGGGATATCACCACATCTGCTAGGCCAGAGGATACTCTTCGCCTGGCTGCTTCCCGTGGTTGGAAGGCCATTGATGGAGGGGGACGCCGATTTGGTACAGTCATTATAGTGCTTGATGGGAGCAGCTATGAAGTGACTACTTTTCGCCGTGAAGTATATGGGGCTGATTCCCATCGCCCGCAGCAGATTGTATTTGCCCATACCCTAAAAGAAGATTTGTTTCGCCGTGATTTTACGGTAAATGCTATGGCTGTGGATAGGGAAGGTCATTTATATGATTATTTTGATGGCCTTGGAGACATGAAACAGAAAAAACTTCGTACAGTGGGAGTGGCACAGGAACGATTTTCTGAAGATGCCCTACGTCTATTTCGAGCTTGCCGCTTTTTAGGTGAGCTTGACTTTATGGCCGACTCTTCTTTGGTGGAAGGCATGGAAAGCGCTTTTCCAAGGGTCCAAGGTTTGTCTTTGGAACGAGTCAAAAGTGAAGTGGATCGTCTCATTGTTTCTCCCCATGCAGCTAGGGGATTTGACCTTATGGTACGGAGCGGTCTTGGAGATTGTTCTTGCCGGGTGAAAGAAAAAGGAGATTTTATAAAAATCCCCATTTTGCCAGAATTATCTCACTTGGTGGGGCTTCCGCAGCAAAAAGAATTTCATGCCTATGATGGCTGGTACCATACATTAGCCGTATTGGAAGCATCTAAGCCTACTCTGATTTCCAGATGGGCTGCTTTGCTTCATGATGTAGGAAAAGGCATGCCAGGTATCCGTGCCATTCATAAGGGGAAACTCACCGATTATGGGCATGATAAAAAAGGAGCAGCCATGGCCAAGGATATCTTGACCCGTTGGCGTAGGTCTCCATCCTTTATCCATGAAGTGGTGTGGCTGGTAGAAAATCACATGCGATTCCATTATTTTGCCAATGTAAAAGAAGCAGATCCTCTCAAATGGATTCGTCACATGGCGCAGACGAAGGAATTTCCTACTAGCCAAGAGGCAGCCAAAGCATTTGAGGATATGACAGATTTAGGTAAGGCAGATATTATTGGTTGCGGAAGACCTTTATCGGCTACAGAAGGACATGAAGCTTTCGGACAATATATGGTGGTGCTAGCCAAAGACATGCCTGTGACTACCAAGGAATTGCATTATGATAAAGAGGTACCGGCTATATTGGCTCCTTATATCAAAGAAGGGATGAGTAGGCTTTTATTTCGGGTGCAAATAGGAAATCTAGAAAATGAGGAAGCTGCTATCCATGAAGCAGCAGTACGTTTTAAGAGGAGAAAGGAGTCATGAAAAGAAAAAATCCGCGGATACAAATTCATGAACGGGGATTGCGATTGACCGTCTTTTTGGGGATTATTTTCTTGATTCTAGGAATCCGCCTATTTTATGTGCAGGTTATTCAAGGCAGCCATTATGAAGAAATGGCTATGAATCAAACCGAAGGGGTGCAGACCTTATATTCTCCGAGAGGAACCATTTTTGACAGAAATGGAAAAGAAATGGCCTTTTCTATTATGGTCAAATCTTTCTTTGCTGATCCTGGTACTATGAATGTATCGCCATCAGAGGCGGCTCACGCATTAGCACCGATTCTTCACAAAAAGGAATCTGTTTTGCGAGAAGCGATGTCTAGGGATACTCGGTTTGTATGGCTAGAGCGTACCATGGATCCAGAAGATTCTGATCAGGTGGAAGCCCTTTTAAAAGAAAAAGGATGGAAAGGATTTGGCTTTTTTGATGAAAGCCGGAGATACTATCCCAATGGACCGATGGCAGCCAATGTGCTTGGATTTGTAGGTATCGATGATAAAGGGCTTGATGGGCTAGAAATGTCACTGGATTCTCTCATTCGTGGAGGAGAGGAAAGGCAGACGATTTTGACCGATGCCAGGGGAAATCCGATTTTAAAATCTGCGTTGGCTCCTTTTAAAGCCAAAAAAGAAAAATCTGTCTATCTCACCATTGATCAAAATATCCAATTCTATGCAGAGAGAGCTTTGGATAGAGCCATGGCAAGTACCCATGCCAGTGGGGGTATTGTGATTGTCATGGATCCTAAAACAGGAGATATCTTGGCTTTGGGAAACAGACCATCCTATGATCCCAATCATTTTGATAAGGCGACAGAAATTGAATTTAAAAATAGAGCGGTGGTAGATATTTATGAGCCAGGCTCTACTTTTAAACCTATCATCGCTGCGACCGCTCTTTCAGCAGGTACGTATGATACAGAAAGAGTCTGGCACGATCCAGGTGCTGTGTGGGCTTCTGGCCATGCCATTAAAAATTGGGACAATGAATCCTATGGAGATGTAAGGTTGGTAGATATTATTAAATGGTCTATCAATACAGGATTTGCCCATATCGGGTTATTAACTGGCGGGGACACTTTGACTTCTTATGCGGAAAAATTTGGCTTTGGGAAACCAACGGGTATCGAGCTTCCTGGAGAAGGGGCAGGCCTTCTTTTCAATCCCAAGGCTATGCGTTCCATCGATGTGGCGACCATGTCCATCGGACAGGGAATTGCGGTTACACCGCTTCAAATGGTACAAGCCTATAGTGCTATTGCCAATGGGGGAAAAATGGTCAAACCCCACATTATCGCATCTATCAAAGAGGCGGATGGAAGTGATTATAAGGTCACTCAACAGGAAATAAGCGGCACTCCTATCACTAAGGAAGTGGCTGATGCAGTCAAAGATATGATGGAAAAAGAAGTGTCAGAAGGGGGCGGCAGCAATGCCCGTATTCCTGGCTATCATATGGCTGGTAAGACCGGGACTGCCCAAAAAATTGATGCTAAGAATGGCGGGTATTTAAAAAATGAATACATTGCATCTTTCTGTGGTTTCGGTCCTACAGAAAATCCAAGAGCCATTTGTCTAGTCGTTTTAGATACACCAAGGGGATCTTACTATGGCGGACAAGTAGCGGCACCAGTATTTAAGGAAGCGATGTCACAGATTATGAGATATTTGCAAGTGCCTACCATAGAAGATTTAGATAATCATGCAGCACCTCATACTACGCCGATTGAGCTTTATAAACCAAAAATTCCCGGAAAAGAGGAAACAGAATTCTATCTTCCTAGCTTTACCGGCTGGTCTCTTCGGGATACAGGAGAGTGGCTTACTCGTGCTGGCCTGGGATTCCAGCCAGAAGGAAGCGGATTTGCTGATAGCCAGTCCCCTGGAATTGGTGTGAAAGTGCAAAAAGGGCAAACCGTGAAGGTCCATTTTTCACATTCTTAAGTGGATTCTATTATGAGCTGTCAGGTATGACAGAAGCAGAAAGTCAGACTACCTCTTATACAATGCTTTAGAAAGACAAATGAAAAGACTCTCCATGGTTACATCTAACGTGTAATCATGGAGAGTCTTTTTATATTCTTCTTTTTTCTATATAGTGGTTATGTGTTAGAGTCTTTTATCAGTAGTGAGAAGCTGGATTGATGATTGCTATTGGTTATTGGTTTCTTTAGTCAAACAATTGACAACTCATGGCAGGAAGTGCACAGACGTCTACATCATTGCTCCTGTTTTGATGTATCTACATGTCACCATTTCATTATATATTGGGTAAACATCAAATGTATGAATGATTGAGCAGCCACTATATATTTTCTTTATGTATTATTTTTTTAGAGTATATCTATTACACATGC
>DJPC01000122.1:11010-12219 GCA_002439665.1 Dialister sp. UBA6422 | reverse complement strand
TTTCTTTGTGAACAAAAGCCTAGAGACTTGAACTTTTGTCTCGATGAAGAGTATCATAACCATAAAATAAAATCAAGATATGGTATGTTAAAGTGAGGTCTAAGTCTATCATTTTTTTATAATATATCTCCATTTTCATCGCTTATTTTCTAATACTTATTGTATTTTTATCCGATATATATTGATTTTATGACCAGGTGTCAATTTTAATATTTCTTGCCATTGTGATAGTTTCTTTTATATACTATAAATGTTTTCTATAGCAATTATTATTAGTTGTTAGTTAGTGGCTCTTTGGTTGGTACACTGGGAACTTTTGCGTCAATCTGCCATGATGAAAGAGCTTCCGTTTTGTGATTTGAGGTTTAAGGTTTTCTTTAAACGGTAAACCATTTACAGTCCACTGCCTACTAGACCTTCAAACTCGTAAAGCTTTCGTCAAGGCAAATGGATATAAAAAGGCTCTGCAAGAGAAGCCAATAATTATCAACTAACAACCATTTTCGACTTATGATACAATACAAGTAAAGGAGGCGATGTCATGAACGAGGAAGAGAAACAGAAATATTTCTACTTGGCTGGTAAAAATCCAGAATATGATCGAATTGCAAGAAAGCTTTTGTCCAATCGAAATATTTTGGCCTGGATTTTAAAGTATACGGTGGAAGAATTCAAAGATAGTGAAATTAGCGATATTAGAGATATATACATTCAAGGGACGCCTGAAGTAGCCTCTACACCGGTATTACCAGATGCGACCAATGTCAGAAAGGAAGATTACATCCAAGGTGATGCCAATGAGGATACCTCTATCACAGAAGGGCAAGTTACTTTTGATATTCGCTTCCGTGCTATGACACCGTCTAAAGAGCCGCTGGAACTCATTATCAATATTGAAGCACAAAAAAGTTCTAAGGTGCCCTATCCTTTGCTGAAACGAGCTATATATTACTGCAGTCGCTTGATTTCTTCTCAGCATGGAGTGGATTTTGATAAGTCCCACTACGAAAAAATCAAAAAGGTGTACAGTATATGGATTTGTATGGATACGCCAGATGACCAAAGTGGAATTACCCGCTATCAGATGCAGGAGAAAACGGAATTCGGCTCTTTCCAGGCAGATACATCCTATTATGATTTATTACAGATTGTCATGGTATACATAGGAAGTGGTAAGCGGGATATAGGCAATCGGCTTTTGAATTTACT
>DJPC01000122.1:4033-10927 GCA_002439665.1 Dialister sp. UBA6422 | reverse complement strand
ATCAGAAGAAGGGATGGTGGATACCATGTGTAATTTAAGTGTCGGTGTATTCGAACGAGCTTGGAACCAAGGCCTTGCCGAAGGTCAAGAACAGGGATTTGAAAGGGGACGTACAGCGGGACGTGCGCAAGGACGCGCGGAAGGACGCGCTGAAGGACGTGCTGAAGGGCAGGACTTCAAAGCAAGAGAAATGACTATCGCTCTTCTACACAAAAATATGGATATCCAATTTATTATGGATGTCACTGGACTATCAGCAGAAAAGATTCAACAAGTGGCAGATACAAACGGATTCACAATAAAAAAATAAAGAACTATAAAAGGGGCTGTGACAAAACATTTCCTATTTTGTCACAGCCCTTTTTAAATGGGACAGCTTAAACGGTCGGTATCAGATACGGGTGACTAGTGACTAGGGACTGGGGATTAGTAGCTAGGCCCTAGGGGGAACCACAGCAGAATCAGGATTCTCAAGTTGCTAAGGTGGCTCAGGTTTCTCGAATGTACCTCTAACCACTTCCATCATGGAACCGATGAGATGAGTGTGAGAGATGACGGTTATGTTTAGCGGCACATTCGAAACTCCTCAGAACCTTCAGAACCTTTAGAACCTTGCGTACCCTACTCACTCCACCGTATCAGAAGAGAAATGGGTGACTGGTGACTAGTGATTAGGGACTGGTGACTAGTCATCAGAAATGAGATAGTTTCACATTTTATCACAGCCTCTTTTATAGTTCTTTATGGGCTGTTCATGCATTCACATGCGGTGAAAATATGGATCTCCATGGCGTGGGATTACGATGTAGGCTTTGGTATTCTACCTGTAAACTTTAAACCCATGACAGAAACATTGTAACAACCAACTCACAACAATTGTTATTTCCACAAGTAAAAAGCCACGCCCTAGAAAAAGCGTGGCTTTTTACTTGTGTTTCTTATTTCACTACTTTGATGGAGAAGTAGTTTTTCTTACCTTTTTTGACGATAATGTATTTACCAGCTGTATTGGGATGAGCGGTAACGAGGGCTTCTAAGTCTTTGACCTGCACTCCATTGACACGGATAGCCCCATTTTTCACGTCTTCTCTAGCCTGGCGTTTGGATTTTTCTACGCCTGCTTCCACTAGAGCTTCTACGATATTGACAGGATCTTCGTGGACTTCGCCGCCTTTGGTGTTGCGGAAGGCTCCTTCGATTTCTTCTAAAGAAAGTTCTTGGATATTTCCGGAGAAAAGAGCCTGGGTGACTTTTTCTGCCTGTTTAAGTCCTTCTTCTCCATGGACAAAGCGGGTCACTTCTTCGGCCAGTTTTCTCTGGGCGCTTCTGTGTTCTGGATGCTCTTTCACTTCTACTTCCAGTGCATCGATTTCTTCTTTGGTTAGGAAGGTGAAGTATTTCAGGTATTTCACCACGTCCCTATCATCCTGGTTGAACCAGAACTGATAGAATTCGTAAGGAGAGGTCTTTTTCGGGTCTAGCCATACAGCACCACCAGCGGTTTTACCAAATTTGGTACCGTCTGCTTTAAGCATCAAAGGAATGGTGAGTCCATAAGCATCATGGGCATCTTCCATTTTGCGAATGAGGTCGATCCCATTGGTGATATTGCCCCACTGGTCAGCTCCGCCGATCTGAAGCTGCACATCGTATTTGTCATAGAGCATTTTGAAGTCGATGGACTGGAGGATCTGATAGGAGAATTCGGTGAAGGAAATCCCTGTATCCAAACGGGAGGCTACTACGTCTTTGGCAAGCATGGTATTGATATTGAAAAGTTTACCATAGTCACGAAGGAAGTCCAGAAGGGAAATCTTAGAGAGCCAGTCATAGTTATTCACCATGGTGAATCCGTCTTCTCCGAAGAGTTTTTTCATCTGGTTGGTGAGACATTCTGCATTGTGCTGGATGGTTTCCTGGGACTGAAGAACGCGTTCGGTTTTACGGCCCGAAGGATCGCCAATGGAACCGGTGCCGCCACCGATAACGATGACCGGATGGTGACCAGCCAGCTGGAACCGTTTCAAAATCATGAAAGGAATCAAATGGCCGATGTGCATGCTGTCCCCGGTGGGGTCAATGCCGCAGTACAAGGAAATGGATTTCTCCCCTACCAGTTTGTACAAGCCTTCTTCGTCGGTCTGCTGGTTCACAGCACCGCGCCATTTCAATTCGTCAATAATATTCATTACGTCCACCTCTTATTTGGTATTTATAGTTTATATATATACATTGTAATATATCACAACTTGGAAAAAGTAGCTAGTAATTGGTTGTTGGTTGATAGTTGTTGGTTGTGAGTTTAGGTGTCTGGTTCAGCTTATACAACTTCCCCAAAACATAATGACATGGTTTTATGGTTTAAGGTGTGAGATGGCCTTCTATAAGGCCATGGTAAAACAAGCCTAGACCAGCAGTCAAAATGACCACCGATCTAGGCTTATGAAACCCAAGAAAGTTAGTGATTGATGTCCCAAACAACTAATAACCCCTATTTATTTTTCACTCCATTTGAAGAGAATCATGCCCAGGATACCAGAGAGCAGGGAGGCTGTCACGATGGACGCTTTGGCACATACCAGATCCGCCGGATCGGCAAAGGATAGAGAAGCAAGGAATATGGACATGGTAAATCCAATGCCTGCTAAAATCCCCGCCCCCAAGAAATGGGACCATTTCACCTTGTCTGGCATAGCCACCACACCGCTCTTAATCAAGAGGAATACGGTACCGAAAATGCCAAGGGGTTTCCCAATGAAAAGTCCCCCGATGACACCAAGTCCGATGGGCGATAAGAGTCCAGTAAAGCTATCGGCTCCTAAGGGAATCCCAGCATTTCCTAAAGCAAAAATAGGCATGATGAGGAAAGCAGACCAAGGGGATAGGGTATGTTCCCAATGGTGCAGTGGATGTTCATGCTGATTGGCCTCATTGCCAGCAGGAATCAAAAATCCGGTAAGCACTCCTGCTACGGTGGGATGGATCCCTGCTTCCAGGAACGCATACCAGGTGATAAGTCCCCCCAGGATATAGGGATACGGGGAATGTACATTTCTTTTGGAAAGGATAGCCATGATGAAAAGGACAGCCAAGCCCCCACCTAGTGCGACCCACTGCAAGGATTGGCTATAGAATAAAGCGATGACAATGATACCGCCTAAGTCATCTACGATAGCCAGTGCCGTCAGGAAAATGGCTACACTTCTAGGTACCCCTTTGGCAGCAAATGCCAAAACTCCTAAAGAGAAAGCAATGTCTGTGGACATAGGGATCGCCCAGCCGCTGATAGATGGCTGGCCCATATTGAATACCGTATACAGCGCAGCCGGTACGACCATACCTCCTACAGCTGCCGCAATAGGAAGGATGGTAGCGGATAGGGATTTTAATTCTCCAAAAAGAAATTCTCTTTTGATTTCTAGCCCCACCACCAGGAAAAACACAGCCATCAGTCCATCATTGATCCAGTGGAGAAGCGACATGGACGGAAGAAATGGAAGGGATACGGAAAGATGGAGAATGTGTTCATAGGTATCAGCCAAGGGAGAATTGGCCAGTGCCATAGCAATGGCTGCACAGAGGAGTAGTAAAATACCTCCCGCAGATTCTTCTTTGAAAAATTCTGCAAATGCATCGTTGATGCGATCCATGGTACATTTTTCGCATTGTTTCATCATCATTTATCCTTTCTATAGATAAATACATAAGTATCTATTGATTATATATACAATTTCATATTAATTTTATTATACATTAAAGTTATCGATATGAAAAGAGTACACTTTATAGTTGTTGGTTACTAGTTGTTAGTTATTAACAATGTACAGGCGTATGTACTGTGAGCTTTTGTTTCAAACTGCTAAGAAGAAAGAATCAATTGGGGAGTTATTTAATAGGTCTAATGAGTAAGAACAACCAACAATCAGTATGTTATAATAAATATACTTATAAGATTGGAGGACTTATTATGAAAATCACCATAGATGATCAGTTATTTGATGCCATTCCTGGTCTTTGTATCGGTGTGGTAGCCTTAAGGGCTGCTGATAATCGAGGCGTCAATATGGAAGCCGAAGCATTTCGTCGCCGCTGCTGCACAGAAACCAATTTACTTTTAAAAATGAATCCTGCTATGGCAGATAAGGAAATCAAACAGTATCAGGATGCCATGGACAAGGTAGGACTTTCTGGTCATATGACGGGGCTTGAAAAAACATGGAAGGAATACAAAAAGGACTTAGGACTTTCTGAAGAGGAAGAAGCAGAAGCCTCTAAGGATGTGGAAGTGCTCTCTATGCCGAAAAAAGCCAACTTAGATGAGCTGGCAGGGTCTGACGTACTGCCACGGGTGAGCCCCATTATGGATATGATCCGCGCTGGGATGCTGAAATTTCATGTAGATATCCATGGGTATGACCTGGGAGATCGCAAAGAACCTTTGGTGATTCAGAAAACCAGTGATGATGTGACCGTTTCTCTAGGAGACAATCTATGCCATGGACATTGGCTTTCTGGAGATGGGTCTCTTGGAAAAGTGACAGAAAACTCAGAAAATGTTCTCATCTTAATGACTGGTTTTGCCAGCAATCGCAAAAAAGTCACCGCCGCTAGAAATGAATTGGCTCGCCGGATGAAGTCTGCTTTTGATAGGGCTGTAGAAGTAGGCTGGCTAGAAGGCGATGTCCATGAATTTACTACAGACATTTGATAGGCCCATCATGAAATATATTGCAATCGATTTTGAAACAGCCTATTGGGGTCCCGGTAATGCTTGTTCTCTAGGCATTGTCACCAGTAATGGTGAAGAAATCACAGATGAATGGTTTCATCTGATTCATCCTCTTTCCATGAATTTTGATACTGGATGTATGAAAGTCAATGGTATCCATCCTGAGGATGTGATGAATGAAGAAACTTTCCCTGCTTTTTGGAAAGATATTGCGACCCGCTTAGAGGGAAGTATCGTCTTTGCTCATAATGCCCGTTTTGATATGGGTGTATTGGCTTCAGCCATTGCTTCCTATGATCTTCCAGATATTCATTTCCACTACGGAGATACGGTCATGCTATCTAGAAAATTATGGCCAGATATGGAAAATCATAAACTCAATACAGTCGCCGGGCTTTTGGGTTTTGATTTCAATCACCACCAAGCTTTGGATGATGCCCGTGCTTGCGAATACATTGTGCGTAAGGCCTTAGAAGAAAAAAAGTCCCCTTCTCCAGAAGCACTGCTTAAGGAAACAGGACAGGTGCTTAAACGATTTGCCATCGATAGAAAAAAGAAGAAACTGATAACCAATTGATCTTCTTTGTGATACGTTGGATGTAAAGGGATCAATAAAAAATTATCAGCCTACTGGTTCCCATGGTGGAACAAAGAAAAATACCGCTGCCTTCAAGGATAAGAGGGTCATTGATGTATAACATCACCTTTTATATCCTTGAGGACAGCGGTATTTTAATGGATTCCATCCAAGTCATGTGCCAATCATAGCCATAGTATCCCTATCAAAAGCAGAAACATCCATTCTTACTTTTTCCCTTTCACCAATCCGCCTTGTACTTCTTGTACATCAAAGACGGAAAGAAACGCAGAGGAATCAATATGATGCACCACTTGTTTCAGTTTAGTCACTTCTAGCCTGCTCACTACGCAGTAGAGCACGTCTTTATCATCCTTCAAAAATCCCCCTTGGCCATGGAGACGAGTGACCGCACGATGCATGTCATGCACAATGGCATCGGCTACATCATCGTAGGAAGTGGTAACAATGAAAACCCCCTTGGACGAATCAAGGCCTGTAGAAACTGTATCAATCATGCGGGAGCAAATGAAATAGGCAATCAAAGAATACATGGCACTATTCCAGTTGAATACAAATCCCGCCGCTCCTAGGATGAATAGGTTGAAAAACATAATGATTTCCCCTACAGAGAAGGCCGATTTATTGTCCAGCCAAATGGCCATAATTTCTGTACCATCTGTAGAGCCACCACTCTTGATGACGATTCCTACCCCGATACCAATGATAATTCCCCCAAATATGGTAGATAGGAAAGGATCGGTGGTGATAGGCTTCATGGTCTCAAAATAGGAAGAACAAAGGGAGAGTATCACAATGGCATAGGTGGAAGATGCTGCCAAAGGAAGTCCCAGTCTCCTATAGCCGATATAAAAGAAAGGAAGATTTAGCAAAATAATGAGAATACTAAAAGGAATTCCTGTCAAGGCTTGCATCAATAGTGAAATACCAGTGACACCACCATCAATGATATGATTGGGAATCAAAAAGAGATTTAATCCTGCAGAATAAATCATAGCCCCTATGGTGAGGCCTAGAAATTTGCGAAATAGTTTGACCCATTCCGCAGACGATAATCTATCTCGCATCATACCTCCGACAAAAAAACCACGGCCATAGCCGTGGGAATAATCAATGGCGGAAGGGATGGGATTCGAACCCATGAACCTCTCACGAAGTTAACGGTTTTCAAGACCGCCTCCTTCAACCGCTCGGACACCCTTCCATGGAATATAATTATAAAAAATAATAAGATAATTGTCAAATGGGATTTTGGGATACCCATAGCCAGTGTCTGGCTTTTGGCATGATGGAAATCAAAAAATCTGCATGCGAAGAAGAGAGGCACATAAGCCATCCATGAAACCTATGATAGACTCTCCTCTTCCATGCAGACTTTCTTTTCCGAAAGGGAATTTCCTATATTCATTTGTACAAGGAAAGAAATCTTTTTCTATTTCTTTCACCTTTGGACGGGAATGTACTTCCCGGCGCGCATATGGTATTCACCATCGGTAAGCGAACTTCAGCTTCCACTATCCTATGTATTTTTCTGGGATCCCTCCATAGGGGCTTCCGCTTCGCCTAT
>DJPC01000122.1:0-3901 GCA_002439665.1 Dialister sp. UBA6422 | reverse complement strand
CGCAAAATACTCGCTAATATCTGTCATAAAAGCGCATAAGAAAAGTTCTAAAGACGATGAGATTCTTTATTTTCTTTACATTTTATAAAGACGCACTTTGGGTATATGATACCTACTACTCTTGCCATGATACATGGCCCATGTGGCATACATTTTACATACATCTTTCATTGCTGTTATATGATAAGAATATATGAGACAGGATAAAATAGTGATGCGCTTTTAGTTCCTGGTGACTAGATCATAAAACTGACCAACAAGAATGACATGAGGATAAGAGATCCCATGGATTTCCTTCCAGTAGCGCCCCTCATTGCCACAGGATGTATAATAGTATTATTAAAATTATGTATATATCTAACATATGGATTCCATAGGTTACAACAAGGAGATTATATGAATACCAAAGAAACCATTGATGCCATTTTGGCCGAAACAGAAAAAGCGGTTTTAGGCAAAGAAGATGTACTGAAACATATCTTGACAGCCATTGTAGCAGGGGGACACATTTTAATCGATGATATTCCAGGTGTTGGGAAAACAACCATTGCTATAGCCTTTACCAGAGTACTGGGGCTCCAGTATAAAAGAATGCAATTTACCCCTGATGTACTGCCTTCTGATATCACCGGTTTTTCCATGTATGATAAGTCATCAGGTACATTCCGATATGTACCTGGCAGTGCGATGACCAATTTCTTCTTAGCCGATGAGATCAACCGGGCCTCTCCTAAAACCCAGTCTGCTCTTTTGGAAGTGATGCAGGAGGGAAAATTATCTGTAGATGGCAAAACCTATGCAGTGCCTCAGCCATTTATTGTGATGGCCACACAGAATCCATTCGGCTCTTCTGGTACCCAGGAATTACCAGAATCACAGACTGATCGCTTCATGATCAGTATAACAGTAGGCTATCCCTCTAAGGAAAATGAGATCGAAATCCTCAAGGGAGAAAAAAGAAGTCTTGCAGAGTCTTTACAGCCTGTTATTACAGCAGACACGTTGTTATCTCTGCAGAAGGAAGCTGCAGCCATTCATGTGGAAGACCGTCTATATGGATATATGGTCGACTTGGCTAAGGCCACTAGAAATCACCCAGATATCGCTTTAGGTATTTCCCCTAGAGGTACTATGTCGCTTGCTGCCATGACAAAATCCCATGCTCTCATGGAAGGACGCAGCTATGCCACGCCTGATGATGTATTAGCCGTTGTGCCTTATACCCTCTCTCATCGTATTTCTTTAACAGGGGATGCTCGCTTTGCAGGAAAAACCGCTTCTTCTGTGTTAAAAGAAATCACCACATCCATTCCGCTTCCTCCACTGGGAAATGAATAAGCAGGTGTCATTTTGACCTTTCAAAATGGGCTGCCTTGATGCATCACATGGCTAGGTGCATTTCATAGCACCTAGCCAATGTTGAATGCTTTTAACTTCTCACTACATCGTCTTTCTATTTTTTCGAGGATGATTATGAATCGAATCATATATGTTTTGTTATTCGCAGTCGCCCTATTCCTACTGACCATGTACGATTTATATACGGCGTTTCTGCTCGCTATGATATGGATCGCCGTCCCTATATTGACATGGGCTATGGCTTTTTTATCTAGAAAATCCATGAAATGCGCTGTATCTTGTCCCCTTTGCGGTCGCAAGGGAGAAACCATGGATATCACCCTATCTCTTACAGGGCCTTTTGTCCCTTTTCTATCCTCTGTCACAGCCTATCTGGGGGGACAAGAATATGATGCCTATGAACAAAAAGGAAAAGAAATCCGATTTCTGTTTCAGAAAGAATTACTCCACTGCGGCAGAGTCCCTATGGATTCTCTGACAGTGGCATGGAAAGACCCTTTTGGTTTATTTCATTTTCATATCACCACACCTGGTTCTACTATATTGGTGCTCCCTTCTCGAATAGGAAAAACACCGCTTATTGTCAAGCGTCTACTCTCCATTGCTGGCAGCGATGAAGTGGAATATTTCGGGGCCACGGAATACAAACCAGGAGACAATCCCCATCTCATCAATTGGAAAATCACAGCTCGCAGAGACGATGTGTATGTACGAGATTCCATGCCAGCAGACAATGTGAAAATCACTTTGGCCGCTGATTATACGAATAGAGAAGAGGTCATGGATACCATCGGGGATGCTCTCTATTCCGCCGGATGGGCACTCGCTTCTTCTCACATGACTTTCCGTTTTGCCTGGGCTACCAAGGACGGTCTCCCTGTAGTCACCACCATCCATACCCCATCGGAATGGCAAGATGCGATCCTATCATTCCTAAGACAGGGAGGAGATCATGGCCTAGCCAAAAGTCCTCTATCTCCTTTGGTCCCCATTTGCTATATCACGGGAAATCCAAATCCTTCCGTTTCTCCTTCTTTGCATCCCACCATTTGGTGCGCCTTAGAAGGAGCAAACCGAGCTGCCTTATCTGGTAGACGGGCTATTTTTCATGCATTAGGAGGCACAGAGACATGAATTCTTCTTTATGGATGCCTCTATTATCCGCACTCGGTGCTTTTGGCGTTTCTTATGGTTTTTTCTCCTATATAGGAGAGGGCTATATAGGATATAGCTTTCTAACCGCTCTTTTGGTAGGAATAGGAACTTTTTCCTTATCCCATACGGAAGGGAAATATCATGGACCTTTTATGGTTGGTGGTATGATCATTTTGCTTCTCCTTCCAATCTTACTGTACTCCTCCTTTGTGGAGAGTTTAGACTCGGTCATGGCTTTACTGATTGCCACACTCAAAGAACCCTATGACTTGGATATTTCTGTACCACTCCATGAAACAAAGGCGTCTCCTGTGCTTGTCATAGGGTATATCAGTTTTGTACTTTCCTGGTTTTTCCTCTCTTCCTACCTTTGCCGCGTAGGGAAACTGATCGTAGGATGGTTCATCCTTGCCATGGCTGCCATAGGATTTTACTTTGGCGTGAATCCTCCTCTCCTTGCCATGATGCTTTCTGCCGCCTACTTCATGGTTCTCATGGTTTCTTTCAAAAATCATGGACTAGGCATGCCAGAAGTACCTACTTTCATCTTAGCCATGCTCCTCGGGGGGCTCCTTTCTCTTATCATTCCGGAAAGCCGATATGAGCAGCCCCATGTCCTATCTTCTATGCAGGAAAAAATCGTATCTTTCGTAGATCCTTACGACCCTATTTTCCATGCAGGCAATGCTTATACCGGTCTATTAAAAGGAGCTAAGGGCCATCAGACCTTAGGAAATACCAGTGGTATCCACTACACCGGCCGCATGATCGCTTCTATGGAATCAGAAGAACAGCCCCATCGTCTGTACCTTCGCAGCTGGACTGGCGGACTCTATGATAAAAACCAATGGAAAGATTTACCTGATGAGACGTATAAGTCCGTGGCTTCTTTGTTTGATAAAAATCAGGGCGAATGGTACGACCAAGGTGCCTGGCTGATGGAAGTCCTTGCCAGAAATCCAGCGGTTGCTGAAAAGCTTTTGAATTACACCCAAGAGGCAAAGCTTTCTTCTTTCAAAAAAGATTTCATCTTGGATAGTGTGTATGAAAAGACCCATTTCTTCCTGCTCCCCTATGATGCTGATTTTGGCGCTCCTTTCTTTATATATGACAGGTCCCCTATCAGCAAGGAAGGAAAAGCCTATCATACGGATATGTGGAATTTACCCAGTGGTGCTTTACTGGCCATGATGGAAAGGGAATCCATCTCCGACCCTTACTATGGCACTTATATCCACGGGGAAAAGCTATATCGAGATTTTGTTTACCAACACTATTTAACCATCCCAGATGCAGTGAAAGAATCCATTTCTTCTCTAGGCCCTATTTCCAAAGTAGAGACCTTATCTGACAAGCGGCAGCGCATCGAAGCCATCCGAAAATTTTT
>DJPC01000099.1:9968-18801 GCA_002439665.1 Dialister sp. UBA6422 | reverse complement strand
CCCAACATTTGACAAAGAGCCTATTTTTCTAAATAGACACTGTATTTGCTCTTGAAAATAGAAAAAGTGGTGGAGAAAACATAAAAGTGGGGAATATTTTTTTATCATTAGCGATTCATTTTGCCCTGTCTCCTCTATATAAAGAAGCGAAATATTCACTAAAACTCTATATGATTCAAAATATGGCAGCAGAGAATAAAATGCAATACGACGAAATTTTCATTGTAATAAAGTGGGGGAATGTGGTAGAATGTGGGTAAATGTGGAGGAGGTGGAAGGATTATGTTTATGAATGAATATACTCATACCATTGATGCCAAAGGGCGGATGATCCTTCCAGCTAAATTCAGGGAGGAGCTGGGTAATCATTTTGTCCTGGCACCTGGTCTGGATTCATGTCTCTGCATCTATCCAAAGGATCGGTGGGATGCTTTAATTGCTAAACTACAAAAGTTGCCTTTTACCAATCGAAATGTCCGTAAAATCATGCGCCATCTCATTGGTCGTGGCATGGAAATGGAATGTGATAAGCAAGGACGTATCCTAATACCAGCCCATTTACGAAACTCAGCTGGCTTAAAAAAAGAGGCTCGTATTATTGGCACTGGTTCTGTTATTGAAATCTGGGATCCAACTTTGTTGGAACAAGATGAAGAAAATGAAGATATTGCTGATATTGCGGATTCTTTAGATTTGCCATTAAATCTTGATTTGTAATAAGGAGTCATCATGGAATTTCAACATACTACGGTTTTGCTGGGAGAGATGATTGACCATATTTTGACCAATCCCCACGGTATTTATGTGGACTGTACGTTAGGTGGTGGTGGTCATTCTCTAGCTTTGTCTAAAAAATTATGTGCCGATGCATTACTTATTGGTATTGACCAGGATGAAGAGGCTATTGAAGCAGCATCTAGAAGGTTAAACGACGCGTCTTGCCGTCATCTCATGGTGCGAGACAATTTTTCTCATATATATGATATTTTGCACTCTTTAGATATTGAAAAAGTAGATGGTTTTATTTTTGATCTAGGCGTTTCTTCTCATCAGTTAGATGATGGGAGTCGTGGATTTTCTTATATGAATAATGGACGTTTGGATATGAGAATGGATCAAAGAAATCCGTTGACTGCGTATGAAATTGTTAATACTTATTCTGAAGAAGATTTAGCCAAAATCATCTGGGAGTATGGTGAAGAACGTTGGAGCAGAAGAATAGCACAATTTATCTGTCGTTTTCGTGCAGAAAAAAACATTGAAACCACAGAAGATTTAGTGAATGTTATTAAAGCAGCCATTCCTGCCCATGCT
Source organism: Dialister sp. UBA6422 (assembly GCA_002439665.1). Lineage (GTDB taxonomy): Bacteria > Bacillota > Negativicutes > Veillonellales > Dialisteraceae > Dialister. The sequence goes on along the minus strand of DJPC01000099.1, from coordinate 17,487 downwards.
CGTCGTAATGGTCCACATCCTGCTAAACGAACTTTTCAGGCTATCCGTATAGAAGTCAATAATGAACTAGGCATCTTAAAAGATACTATGGAAGCTTGTGTAGAGCATTTGCAAGTGGGAGGTCGTCTTGGTGTAATTACTTTCCAGTCATTGGAAGATCGTATTATTAAAAAGACTTTTAAAGAAATGGAAAGGGATTGTATTTGCCCACCGGAGTTACCAGTATGTGTATGCCACCATCATCGCTTGGTTAAATCTGTAGGAAAGCCTATTAAACCTAGTGAAGAGGAATTAAAAGAAAATCCGAGAGCTAGAAGTGCGGTTCTTCGTATTGTGGAGAGAGTGTAAAAAGTAATAAGGGCGTAGCCTTCTTGGTGAAAAACAATTGATAGATGTAAACTCTGCTATCTATGTGCTTATTTGTGTTTGATATATTGGAATCAGGGGAAGATAAAATGATGTCTCAAAATGTACAAACAATGAATTATGCTGTATCTATGCCAACTATGACTGCATCTCATCCGATAGAGCGAGATACGATTTCTTCAAGTAAGGTCTTTTATCATGTATTTTGGGCTCTTTTTCTTCTCTTAATTCCTGTTTGTATGGAGGTCATGTGTAATGGTATCAATATTCAAAAGGAATATGATATTCAGACTATTCGTCGTGATGTCATGACAATGCAAAGAGATAATGATTTGTTAAAACTTCAAGTATCTAAGCTAGATGCTCCTATACGTATTCAACAAATTGCAGAAAAGGAACTTAAAATGACACTTCCTCTTCGAACTATTTATGGAGAAGCTGATCCATCTATCCCTGTCAAAAATAAGGGGAGATATTAATTTTTGGTGGCTCAAATAAAATGAATGGATTTCTGTAGAAAGAGGCGAAACAAGTGATACGAATGACTTTGCGTGATCTATATTCTGTAGATGTACATTCATTAATTCTATATTTTTTGATAAATAATGATAAAATGGCGGCCTTTTTTTAGGGCCGCTATTGTACTTCATGCCATTTTAGGCTAATATAATGAGTGGCATTCGTATATGTGTTGCATTTACAGTGCATCATACGTAAGATATCATGCATGACCCATAAAGAGTTCTCTTTTAGCATGTATCTTTGATGTAATTTTTAATGAAAATAAATAAATGCATGGAAGTGTGATTGATATTTCTTTTAGCTTGAAGATTTGTAATCATAAGGTACTTACTTTCATAGTTTAATTATGAGGTGATTCATTTGAAAAAATTAGCAGATATGATTCCATTGACTTCTTGTCATACTGAAGGGCCAGTAGACGTAGATATTACAGATGTGACTGCTGACTCTCGTCAGGTCAAAGAGGGAAGTCTTTTTATTTGTCTTGTAGGAGCTCATGTGGATGGACATGAATTCGTTGCTTCTGCTGTAGAAAAGGGTGCAAAAGCTATTGTGGCATCAAAGAAAATTGATGTACCTTCTAATATAGCGGTAGTTTATGTAGAAGACACTAGAAAAGCTATGGAAGATATGGTCCCTTATTTCTTTGATTATCCTGCACGGAAAATGCGTATGATTGCGCTCACTGGTACCAATGGGAAAACGACAACCACTCATGTAGTAGCCCATATGTTAGAACAAGCGGGGTATAAGACTGGTGTAATTGGTACCATTCATGCATTGATTGGGCATAAAGAATTGCCCACCCATAATACCACACCAGATGTTATTGATTTGGAACGTTTACTTTATCAAATGGCAGAAGAACATGTACAATATGTGTGCATGGAAGCTTCTTCACATGCTTTGGTTATGGGACGCGTAGCCGGTTGTGAATTTGATGATGCGGTTTTTACCAATCTGACAGAGGATCATCTGGACTTTCATAAAACAATGGATAATTATGCCAAAGCAAAAGCTATTCTTTTCCACATGGTTTCTGCTAAAGGGCAAAGTAAGAATCACAAAGCGGCTTGGGTTAATGCAGACGATCCATATGCCCATGTGATGATGGATGCAGTAGACACCTCTGTTTGCCAACTTCATACGTATGGCATGAATGATAAAAATGTGGATTTGTATGCCTATGATAGTCATTTCACTGGTAAATCTTCTGCGTTCAAAGTATCATATGAAGGTAAAGAATATCAGGTAGAAACTCGTTTGGCTGGTCGTTTTAATATTTACAATACGCTGGGAGCTATGGGAGCTGCGTTGTCAGAAGGTATTCCGATGGAAACTATTTTATCTGCTATGAAAACGTTCCACAGTGTACCTGGTCGTTTTGAACTCATTGATGGAGGACAGCCTTTTACTGTAGTAGTAGATTATGCGCATACACCAGATGGACTAGAAAAAATTCTGACCACTGCCAAGGAAATTACCAAAGGTCGTATTTTGGTTGTATTTGGCTGTGGTGGTGATAGAGATAAACTGAAGCGGCCGATCATGGGGCGAATTGCGGCTAAAAATGCAGATGTAGCTATTGTTACTAGTGATAATCCTAGAACGGAAGATCCTGAAACTATTGTCAAAGAAGTGGCAGCTGGAGTTGAAGAAGTTAAGAAGGAAAAACCATCTCTTGAAGTGGAGGTTATTGTAGATCGTCGTCATGCCATCAAGAGGGCTATTGAATTGGCAAAAGATGATGATATTGTACTGATTGCTGGCAAGGGTCATGAAAATTACCAGATTTTAAAGGATAGAACCATTCATTTTGATGATCGAGAAGAAGCTAGAAAAGCACTGAAGGGGTGAGATTATGGCTTCATTTACCATAGAAGAAATTCGTAAAGCCACAAAAGGCAATGTTTTGCGTGTTGGCTTGAAAAGTTTTGTGACAGGAGTCAGTACAGATACTAGAACCATTCAAGATGGCGAACTCTTCATAGCCCTTAAGGGAGATAATTTTGATGGGCATGCTTTTTTAAGCAAAGCCTGTGATGAGGGAGCCGTAGCTGTGGTGATTTCCGATGCCCAAGTGGCAGAACAGGTATCTCCTGAAGTTTCTGTTATTTTGGTGGAAAATACAAAACAAGCTCTGGAAGATTTGGCTCATTTTCATCGGATGCGCTTCCATATACCTGTGGTGGGTGTTACTGGTTCTAATGGGAAAACAACTACTAAAGATATGATTAGTGCACTTCTTAGTACCAAATATGAAGTATGTGCTACTAAGAAAAATTTTAATAATGAAATTGGTCTTTCTATGACGCTTCTTTCCATGACAGAAAAGACTGAAGTCTGTGTTGTGGAAATGGGAATGCGTGGATTTGGTCAGATTGCAGAGTTGTGTCAAATTGCCAGTCCAACGATTGGCGTAGTTACCAATGTAGGTACTTCTCATATTGGTATTTTAGGAAGTCAAGCCAATATTGCTAAAGCCAAATCAGAACTGATTCATGCACTTCCTCCTGACGGTATAGCTGTACTAAATGGAGATGATCCATATGTACGTGCTATGGGGGATACTTTTTCTGGTAGGGTTATGACTTATGGGATGAATGGTCATTATACTGTGACAGGGGAAGATATTCATTACGAACCAGATCAGACTCGCTTTTCCTGTAAAATCTTTGATGAAGTTTTCAAAGTAAAAATGGGACTGCTAGGACCGCATAACGTATACGATGCGCTAGCAGCTATTACAGTAGGACGTCTTTTAGGAATTGACAATCGGAAAATGCAACATGCCCTTTCTTCTTTTAAGCCCATTGGACAACGTCAAGTCGTTCTTGATGTACATGGCATTTCTATTTTAGATGATTCCTATAATGCTAATCCGCTCTCCATGGAAATGGCTTTTCGTTCTTTAAAGCAATTACCTGGGAAACACCATTATTTAGTACTTGGTGATATGGGAGAATTAGGCGCATTTGAAAATACACTTCATGAAGAAACCGGAGAAAAAGCTGCTGTCATCGGCTTCGATGGTCTCATTACCGTAGGGCCTTTAAGTACATATTTGGCTAGGGGAGCTACTAAAGGTGGCATGGAACACGTGACAACAACGGCCACTTGCCAAGAAGCTGCCGAAAAATTAGCTATGCTGGCCAAACCTGGTGATATTGTTTTGATTAAAGGTTCCCATTATATGCATATGGAATCCATACCAATGCTCTTGAGAGGAGTTCTGGAAAAGGATGGAAATTGAATATTTCATTGATTTAGCAGAAGCGATTGTAGTTACTATTTTAGCAGGTATAGTAGGAATACCATTACTGAAGAAGTTGAAAGCTAGGCAGTCTATTCGACTGGAAGGGCCAAAATCTCATCGTGCTAAAAGCGGTACCCCTACTATGGGTGGGCTTTTTATGCTTTTCGCTTTAGTCGTAGTCGTCGTCTTCAATCAAATGATTGATCCTTCTGTACTGTGGCTTTTATTTCTTACACTGGGACATGGTTTGCTTGGCTTTTTAGATGATTTTATTAAAGCAGAGAAAAAAAGGAATCTGGGCCTTACAGCGAAGCAAAAAATGCTTGGACAGATTATTTTAGCAGTTCTTTTTTGCTGGGGCGTAGTAGATACGTTACATCTGCCCTATTCCATTGCTATTCCATTTACACAAACTGATATTTCCATTGGCTGGTTCTATTATCCCTTTGTTGTTCTTGTCATTGTAGGAGCTTCCAATGCGGTCAATCTCACGGATGGATTAGATGGATTGGCTTCAGGATGTTGCGTGATTTCTTTTGCGGCCTATGCTGTGTATTGCTATATGACAGGATTTAATGATCTGGGTTATTTCATTACTATCTTGGCAGGAAGTTGTATTGGATTTCTGTTCTTTAATTATCATCCTGCCAAAGTCTTTATGGGAGATACTGGTTCACTAGCATTAGGTGGAGCTATTGCAGGTATTTCTGTTATGACACGGACAGAATTGCTTCTTATCTTTTTGGGACTTATTTTTGTCTTGGAAGCGCTTTCTGTTATCATTCAGGTCATTTCCTTTAAAACTACGGGAAAACGTGTCTTTAAAATGAGTCCTATTCATCACCATTTTGAATTATCCGGATGGAGTGAAGTCAAGGTGGTATGGTCTTTTTGGATTTTTGAATGTATAGCGGCTTCTATTTCTCTACTCCTAGCGATACGAGCTTTGTAAAAGAGTGACTGAAAACTAAGAATGTTCATTTTGACAAGTTTGTATTTATCTATTACCAATAAGGAGGTATCTCATGAAACATGTACTGATTCTTGGAGCTGGTATTAGTGGTCTAGGAGCAGCGCATGTGCTGCTGCGCCATGGCATCCATGTGCTTATATCGGACCTGAAGGATACCATTCAAGATAAAAAAGAAAAAGCAGCTTTGTTGGAATTGGGAGGTCAATTTAAGTTCGGACCACAAACCATAGATTTATTGCAGGGAATTGATACAGTGGTTGTATCTCCTGTGATTCCTAAGGAAAATACAGTAGTTGCTGCTGCTTTGAAACAGGGAATTCCTGTGATTAGTGAAGTAGAATTAGCTTATCAAGTGACTAAAGCGAAGATTTTAGCCATTACAGGTACTAATGGGAAAACTACGACAACGACCCTTTTAGGAAGTATGCTTAATCATTCTGGGAAACCATTTGCACTGGCTGGTAATTTAGGGATCTCTTTGGCAAGGGAGGCAGAACTTCTGCCTTCCAATGGATGGATTGCAGCAGAAGTTTCCAGTTTTCAATTGGAATTTATTAAGACCTTTTGTCCTACCGCTGCTGTAATTTTGAATATTACACCAGATCATTTGGAAAGGCACCATACCATGGCCGCTTATGTAGCGGCTAAAGCTCGCATCTTTGAAAATATGAACGAAGACAATTGTATTCTTCTTAATGCAGAGGATCCTTATACGGAAGAATTGAAAAATCAGGCAGAAACACATACCCATGTATGTTTACTGTCTACGCAGCATCCTGTGGAAGAAGGGGCCTATCTAGATGGAGACTGGTTGGTTCTTCGTAGAAAAGGAGAAACGATTCGTCTCTGTGAAACAAAAGAGCTAAAGCTCAAGGGAAAACAGAATTATCAAGATGTATTAGCGGCTGCTTTTTTGGCCCATGAAGGTGGAGTACCTACAGATGTTATTGTATCTGCCATAAAATCCTTCACTTCTTTGCCAAATCGCATTGAATTTGTGCGAAAGCTTCATGATGTTTCTTACTACAATGATTCTAAGGCTACTAATACAGATGCGTCTATTAAAGGCATGGAAGCTTTTGATGAACCAGTTATCCTGATTGCTGGCGGCTATGATAAAGAAACACCTTTAAGTGAATATATGAAAGTAGTCAAAAAACATACCAAGGAGTTGATTCTTCTTGGGGCTGCTGCTGATCGTTTCGAGAAAGCTGCTAAGGAAGCGGGAGTTTCTTCTATTCATCGTGTGAAAGATATGATAGAAGCAGTTACCTTAGGTCAGCAATTGGCAAAACCTGGTGATGTGGTCATTCTATCTCCCGCTTGTTCCTCTTTTGATATGTATCATAATATGGAAGAACGCGGTATGGATTTCAAACGAATTGTGAAAAAATTGGTGTAATTCTATCATATATGTTATAGGTGAAATAAGATTTGCCTTAAGAGGGAAATTATTAGCTCTTACCAAGATAGCGTATATGAGAATAAAAATCTTTTCGTAGAAATTATTTTCAGAAATCAATGACAGAATAATAAATTATGGTGGTTTGATTATGAAAAGAGTTATTTTATCCGGTGGTGGTACCGGTGGACATATATATCCGGCAATTACAATTGCTAGAGAACTTTCGAAAATAGATGATGTCAAATTCCTTTTTGTAGGGACTCCACATGGTATGGAATCTCGTATTATTCCTCAAGAAGGGTTTGATTTTACATCTTTAGAAGCAGCTGGTCTTAAGAGAAAATTTACTTTTGAAAATGTTGAAATCTTGTTGAAAACAGCAGGAAGTTTATTTAAAGCAAGAAAAATTCTGAAAGAATTTCAACCTGATGTAGTTATTGGTACAGGGGGATATGTATGCGGTCCTATTTTGCTGGCTGCTGCACTTAGCCATATTCCAACCTTGATTCAGGAACAGAACGTGATCCCAGGCATTACAAATAAAATCTTGAGTCGTTTTGTAGATCGAATTGCATTAGGGTATGAAGCCGCTGCATCTAGATTTCCACATTCTGAAAAATGTGTTTATACGGGAAATCCTATTCGCCCAGATATTCTTTCTGCTAAGAGGAAAGAATCTAGAGAAGAGTTGGGACTTTCTGATGATGATTTCATGGTTTTAATAACTGGTGGAAGTCGGGGTGCCAGGACTATCAATACAGCTATGATTGGTGTCCATCAATATTTCAAAGATATGCCACATTGCTGCCTGTATCATGTAACTGGCTCTTTGGAGTATGATAAGGTCGTCCAAGAATTGGGGGCTGACAAAAATGGATACTTCGGAAAATCAAGCCGTATTATTAAGTACGAATATCACATGCCTCGGGCTTTAGCGGCAGCAGATCTTATTATTTGTCGGGCTGGGGCCATTAGCTTGGCTGAATTGGCTGCTCGT
>DJPC01000099.1:506-9954 GCA_002439665.1 Dialister sp. UBA6422 | reverse complement strand
CCTCCTTCTATACTGATCCCATATCCTTATGCAGCAGAAGATCATCAAACGTTTAATGCGCGTGTTTTTGTGGCAGCTGGTGCAGCAAAAATGATTGTGGATCAGTATGTAACGGCTAAAGAATTGATTCAAGATATTAGTGATCTTTGTGATAATAGAGACACTTTACATTTGATGTCAGAGGCAGCATATTCTTTGGGTAAACCCCAGGCAGGACAGGAAATTGCCAAAATGGCATTGTCACTTATTCAATAAAGGAAGATAAATTATGGATTTACAAGCCTATCATAGATTTCATTTTGTTGGAATTGGTGGCATGGGTATGCGAGCTCTTGCTGTCATTCTTTTAGATAAAGGTTATGAAATCTCTGGTTCTGATATGAATGATTCTCCTTTCCTAGAAGATTTTAGAAAAAAGGGGGCTACCATTTATATTGGACATGATGCGTCCCATGTAAGAGGAGCGGATTGTCTTATTATTTCTTCTGCCATTTCTCCAGATAATCCAGAGTTGTTAGAAGCAAAGAAGGACGGGATTCCTATTTTCCATCGGTCTGATGTTTTAGCAGCTATTTTTCAATGGGGAAAAGGAATTGCGGTAGCGGGTGCTCATGGAAAATCTACTACATCTGCGATGATTGGACAGATTTTTTATGATGCCAAGACTGATCCAACGATTGTTTTGGGAGCCTCTGCTGATTACATTCATGGCAATTCTACTTTGGGAAAGGGAGATTATGTAATTGCAGAAGCTGATGAGAGTGATGGCTCTTTCTTGAAATTTTCTACTTATATGGCGGTGGTGACTAATATTGAAGATGATCATTTAGATCATTATGGTACAGTGGAAAATATTCGTAAGGCTTTTGTTGAATTTATCAGTCATATTTCTTATCCTAATGGCGTCGCGATTCTTTGTACAGATAGCGAAGGTGTGCAGGCCATTTTGCCTAAAGTTAAAGAGAAAGTGATTACCTATGGTTTGAATGAACAAGCTGAATATAGAGCTGTTCATAAGAGATATAGCAATAAGCATATGTTTTTTGATGTGGTTCACCGTGGGGAGATCTTGGGCACTATAGAGTTGCAGATCCCTGGTACCCATAATATTCGTGATGCATTAGGTGCAGTGATTGCCGGTCTATATTGTGGCATCTCATTTGAAACTATAAAAGAAGCACTATCTCATTTTGTGGGAGTCAAAAGAAGATTTGAGACAAAGTCCAGAGCCCATGATTTATGGATTGTAGATGATTATGCCCATCATCCTACTGAAATAGAAGCTACTCTTCGTGCTGCCAGAGAAACGGGAGATCATAGAATCATTTGTGCTTTTCAACCCCATCGTTACTCTAGGACCCAATTGTTACAGCAAGAATTTGCTGAAGCATTTGATGATGCAGATGTATTATTCTTTACTGATATCTATGCAGCTAGTGAAGCACCGATTCCTGGTGTGGATGGACATTTGATTCCTGATTTAGTACAAAAGCGTCATCCTGGAAAAGAAATTCACTATGTTGAAAATGTGAATGAAATGGCAAAAGCTCTATATGATTTTGTTAAACCAGGTGATATGATAATAACAATGGGCGCAGGTAGTATTTATCGCGCCGGAGAAGAATTGATTCAATTAGTAGAAGAAAAAGGAATAAACAAGTGATTACGAAAGATAGTAAAATCGTGGTACTTATGGGCGGTCCTTCTACAGAAGCAGCAGTATCTAGAAATACAGGTACTGCAATTGCAAAAGCATTGTCTTCTTTAGGCTATGATGTGACAGCCATGGAATATGATCCTCATCATGTAGTAGAAAATTTGAAACAATTACATGCTGATGTAGTTTTTATTGCGCTTCATGGAAAATATGGGGAAGATGGAACCATCCAAAGTGTGTTGGAATTGGCTCGCATTCCATATACTGGCTCTGGTGTTACATCCAGTGCTATTACGATGGATAAAATTATGACAAGCCATTTATTTAAGCAAGGACATTTACCCATGGCCTATTCTAAGCCCTATTATCTAAAAGATGGAAAAGGAAACGTGGCCAAAGATATTTTGGATCATTTTTCTCTGCCTGTCGTACTAAAACCTGCTTGTGAAGGCTCAACCATTGGTATTGAAATTGTTAAAGATAAAGATAGTCTTGCAGGTGCTTTGGACCGAGTATTCAAGGTGGAACCTCGTATTTTGGCAGAATCATTCCTGGAAGGGGATGAATTTACAGTCAGTGTACTAGATGGAAAAGCTCTTCCTGTGATTCAGATTTGTCCGCATTCTGGTCAGTATGATTATCATTCTAAATATACAAAGGGAGCTACTGATTATATTGTGCCAGCTCCTATCTCTAAAGAACTGGCTCAAGAGATGTGTCAGTTGGCAGAAGATGGATATCGCATGGCAGAATGTGCGGGAGTGGTTCGCTTTGATTTTAAAACCAACGAGAAAGGGAAACCTTTTATTTTAGAAGCCAATTCGATTCCAGGCATGACATCTACCAGTTTGGTGCCTAAAGCAGCTGCAGCAGCCGGTATGGATTTTCCTACTCTTTGTGAGAAGATCTTGATGGAAGCTGGATTGGACAAAGTATAAGGAAGCAGGAGGTCTGCTGACAACCATAGTTAAGTAACAGGAATGGTTTACAAAAATGGATAATTTTAAGAGCTTCAATGAATTTCGGAAGGAACAGCATGCGAAGCAATTAGCAGAAGAAAAGCAACCTATAACGGAAAAACCGAATACTTCTCCTACGCCTCCACCGGAAGAAGAGGCTCACAAACCACATAAAACTATCAAAACATACAGGATATATGGATGGTGGCAATATATGTTAGTTTTTTTAGCGGCCGTGCTGCTTGGTGTATTGTCATTATTCATCTTACCGGTTCCACTGGGAGAGATACAACTCACAGGTACTACATCACTCACTATGGATGATGTACTTTTTGAAGGGGAGATTAAGCAACCAGTCAATGTATTGCAAATCAATGGTACAGATCTGGAAGAAAAACTATCCCATGATATTCGTGTATCTAAGGTGCAGGTGACTCGCCATTTTCCTTTAACAGTAGAAGTGAGTGTGGAAGATCGAATTCCATTGGCTGTAGTACAGGGTGAATTAAGTTATGCGTTTTTAGATAAAGAGGGAATGGTCATTGATTCTATGCAATCTATCCGTAAAGTCAATGTGCCAATGATCACTGGAAAAAGGCTTGGAAATCTACTGTTAGGCGATGTGGTCCAACAAGAGGATATAGATAAAGCGTTAAATTTTTTGAATCACTTAAGTGAAGATGGGCGAAAGGCTTTTTCTGAAATTAATATTGGTAATGCAGGAAATATTCGTGCTTATACAAGAGACGGAATTACTGTCAGATTAGGTGATGGTGCTGATATGGCAAAACAAGCTGAATTAGCAGAAAATATGGTAGGTGATGTGAAAGCGCGGGGCTTATCTGTTGAATACGTAGATGCGAATCTTACATCTCCATTTATCAAACTAAAAAAATAAAATTTTATGCATTTTTTTGCGAAATGAGTCATTCTACCTGTAGCGAACTTACAGAAAGTATTGTACAATGTAAGATATTGATTCATAGGAATAGGGATGAATAAAAATGGATACAATTCTAAGTCAAATACATGACGCAAAAGATCCTAAAGGAGGAGCGAACATGGAACAGTCCGAAATTGCAAAAATTAAAGTCATTGGTGTAGGTGGCGGCGGAAATAACGCAGTTAACCGTATGATTGATGAAGAAGTTAAAGGTGTAGAATTCATTGCAGTTAATACAGAATTGCAGGTTCTAAATAAATCAGAAGCAGAAACAAAGATTCAAATTGGTGAAAAAGTAACCAAAGGGTTGGGAGCAGGTGCTAGACCAGAAATTGGCGAACAGGCTGCTGAAGAATCCAAAGAAGACCTAACCAAAGCATTGACTGGTGCAGATATGGTATTTGTTACTGCTGGTATGGGCGGTGGCACTGGTACTGGTGCAGCTCCTGTGGCTGCACAGTGTGCTAGAGAATTAGGCGCTCTTACTATTGCGGTAGTTACAAAGCCATTTTCTTTTGAAGGAAAGATTAGAGCGAAAAACGCGGCAGAAGGTATTGAACGTTTGAAATCTAATGTAGATGCTATTCTGGTCGTACCAAACGATAAATTGATGAGCATCATTGACAAGAAAACTTCTATTAAAGATGCATTCAAGACAGCTGATGATGTTCTTCGTCAGGGTATCCAGGGCATTTCTGACTTGATTACTGTACCAGGGATCATCAATTTGGATTTTGCTGATGTAAGAACCATTATGAGTGATCAAGGTGAAGCACTGATGGGTATTGGTATTGGTAGTGGCGATAACCGTGCTAGCGATGCTGCTACTATGGCTATCAATAGTCCACTTCTGGAACGTAGCATTGATGGAGCAAAAGGTATTATTATTAACATCACTGGTAATGAAGACTTAGGCCTTTTTGAAATCAATGAAGCTTCTCAGATTATCACAGAAGCAGCTGATCCAGATGCCAATATTATTTGGGGTACTTCTGTAGATCCATCTTTGGATAATGATACAGTTAAAATTACTGTTATTGCTACTGGATTTGGTGATAGAAAAAAATCCAGTGCACCAAATAATAGAAATAGTAGCAATTTCAGCAGTACTGTTCGTTCTACCCCAGGTATTGCGGTTCCTGAATTCCTCAGAAAATAAAGTATACCCGGAAAGCCACACCGCATTTTGCAGTGTGGCTTTTTCTTCCAGTATCTAAAGGAGAACTCCTATGAAATGTCCTTATTGTAGCAGCACAGATACCAAAGTGACTGATTCTAGAGATACCGATGATGGTGCATCTATTCGTCGTCGGCGTCAGTGTTTGTCCTGTGGACGACGGTTCACTACATATGAAACAGTGGAAACATCACCTCTTCGAGTTATCAAAAAAAATGGTACGAGAGAAATGTTTGATCGAAATAAATTGCGAAATGGGCTTGTTAGAGCTTGTGAAAAACGAAATATTTCTAGCTTGCAGATCGAAGAAATGATTAACCATGTGGAGAGAAAAATTAGAAATGATCTGAAACAGGAAGTTTCCAGTGAAATCATAGGAAATTTAGTGATGGAAGAATTGCGTCAGCTAGATCAAGTAGCGTATGTTCGTTTTGCTTCTGTGTATAGAGAGTTTAAGGATATAGGAAGTTTTATGAGTGAATTGGAAACACTGATGAATCAATCTAAACAAAGAAATGAAGCCAAAGAACAGGGGAAGAAATGATGAGCTTACAAATCATAAAAAAGGATTTCCAGTACCATTTAGAAGTTTTAAAAAAAATGGAGTCTTTATATCCAGTTATAGAAAATATGGCAGCTATTTGTGTAACTGCCTTGCAAGAAGGACATAAGATTCTTATTTGTGGAAATGGAGGAAGCGCAGCTGATGCGCAACATATTGCGGCAGAATTGGTTGGTCGTTACCACAATGAACGGTGCTCTCTTCCTTCTATCGCTCTTACTACGGACACTTCTATTTTGACTGCTGTTGGAAATGACTATGACTTCAATCGTATCTTTGCTAGGCAAGTAGAAGGTCTAGGTGAAAAAGGAGACGTCCTTTGGGGAATTTCTACCAGCGGCAATAGTGGGAATGTCAATGAAGCTCTTCGTATGGCACAACAGATGGGGCTAAAAACAATTGGTTCTACAGGGAAAAGCGGAGGCGATATGGTATCGCTCTGTGATGTAGCACTCATTGTCCCTGATAATGTCACTGCTAGAATTCAAGAAATGCACATGCTTTGTGCTCACATTATTTGTGAAATTATTGATAATATGGATTGGAAAAAATCATGAGAGGTTCTCCCAAAGCCATTTTTTTTGACAGAGATGGTGTACTGAATAAGGATGATGGCTATGTCCATGATATGGCACATCTGCGTTGGGTGGAAGGTGCCAGAGAAGCAGTAGCCAGACTTTCAAAAGAAGGCTGGCTTTTATTTGTAGTAACCAATCAAAGTGGCGTGGCCCGCGGCTATTATACAGAACAGGATGTACAAAAATTACATCAAGAAATGAATGAAGAATTTCAAAAATATGGTGGGCATATAACGGAATTTTTCTACTGTCCCCATTTACCCGGAGCTCCTATTGCAGCTTATGACAAGGTGTGCTATTGCCGCAAACCAGAACCAGGGATGATTTTAAAAGCTCTTAATAAGTATGGTATTTCTAAAGAAAATGCAGTTTTATTTGGAGACGGAGCAAGAGACATAGAAGCAGCCTGTCGAGCAGGAATTATAGGCTTTTTATTTTCTGGTGGAAATTTAGACACATTTATTCAAGAAAAGTTAGAAAGCAAAGAAAATTGAAGAGAAATACATAGAAGTTGTGTCACTTTACATTCTATGTATTTCTTTTATTTGAAATGTAGACAAAATACTATTTTGATACATTATTATGATAGGATAGAATCATGGAAACAATTACTAGCCGTAATAATCAGTGGATTAAATGCGCTATGCAACTCAAGCAAAAAAAATTCAGAGACCGCTATGGAATGTTTCTCATGGAAGGACTGCGCAGTGCGGAAGATGCCATTCATCAAGATGTAAAAGATTGTGTTTGCTTGATATTGAAAGAGCAGTTACTCCATGACAGAGTACAACAGATGGTGAATGATGGTAAAAAGTTGCATTGGCTTTTTCTTTGCGTAGAGCCGGCGTTGATGGAACTTATTGCTGGGACCGAGCATAGTCAGGGTATCATGCTTATAGTAAAAAAAAGAGTCCATTCTGAAAAAGAATTGCTAGAAGCTCATGATGGATATTATATATTGCTAGACTCTATACAGGATCCTGGGAATATGGGAACTATTCTTCGTACAGCAGCTGCTGCTGGGGCAAAAGCTGTTGTATTGACTAAAGGATGCACAGATGTTTATGCAGAGAAAGTGGTTCGAAGCTCTATGGGAAGTATTCTTCGGATTCCTGTATATGAAAATGTAGATCTTTCTTTTGTAAAAGAATGGAAAGAACAATCCAGATTACCCCTTTACGGAACTGCTTTGGAAAATGCGAGTCCTTATAAAACGATACGTAAGATTGAAAAAGCTATTTTTATGTTTGGTAATGAAGGTAACGGTATTCGACCAGAATTTTTAGAGTTAGCAGATCAGAATTTATATATTCCTTTAGCAGGTACAGTGGAATCACTGAATGTTTCTATTGCGTGTGCTATCATTTTATTTCATTTTATGGGATGATTCGTAGGAATGTCACATTCCTTGAATTTTTATACAATAAAGTGCAATTTTTAGAAATTATTTACATTCTTTAGGCCAAAAAACGTGTATAATCAATCCATATAGATTATGGATACATATTTTTCTGTGGCTGAGAATGTCAATAGAAAATAATTATCTACTGATTGCTTTGAGATGATGTTAAATAAGGGACACTTCTCATTTTGGGATGGATTTGTCTATGTGTTGACGAATATGTCATTGATTGGAGGAGTGGCTTACATGAAAAAAGAGGAATCCCAGTTTTATCTGGTAGATCTTCAAATATTGCCAGAAGCCATAAAAAAGGCTATTAAAGTAAAAGAAATGCTGAAAGAAGGTACTTGTGGCAATATTAATGAAGCCGTACAAAAAGTAAAGATGAGCAGAAGCGCGTATTATAAGTATAAAGACCATGTAATACCCGCTTTTGATACCCCAAAAGATAGGATTATTGTTTTATTTGTTATCATGTCCAATGATTATTCTGTTTTTAATAAAATGATACGACGAATTGGAAAAGATAAGAACGATATTCTTACCTTTCAAAAAGTGCCTGTATCCAGCAAGCTAGTCGCGGTTACTGTGACTATAAAAACAGAAGAGTCTTTGGCTAATGTAGAATATTTAAAAGATACCCTTACTGGTATGAAAGGAATTCAGTCAGTCACTTTTGGTGCAGGAGGAGAACTCTAATGAAAAAGATTAATATTGCACTCCTTGGATTTGGAACAGTAGGAAGCGGCGTGGCCGAAACCGTTAAACGCAACAATGAGATGATGAAAGACGAATTGAATTGTGAACTCACTATTACCCATGTGCTTGTGAGACATCCAGAAAAATATAAAAATATGGATATCTTGCAGGGAGTAGATGTGACTGATTCTTTTGACCATATTCTAGAAGATCCAGATGTAGGCATTGTTGTGGAAGTTATGGGAGGCATTCATCCTGCAAAGGAATATATTTTTGATGCTTTAAAACATCAGAAAAATGTAGTGAGTGCCAATAAAGATTTAGTCGCACTATTTGGACCAGAAATTATGGATATCGCCGTGAAGAATAAAGTCAATTTCAGTTGCGAGGCCAGTGTAGGAGGCGGTATTCCAATTCTGCGTCCACTTCATGATTCTCTGGCAGCTAATGAAATTGAAAGTATTGTTGGTATCGTCAATGGTACTACCAATTTTATCCTTTCTAGTATGGATGAGGAAGGAATGAGCTATTCAGATGCTCTTCGAGTTGCACAGAAAAAAGGATATGCAGAAGCAGATCCTACCAATGATGTATGTGGTTATGATGCAGCTCGCAAATTAGCTATTCTTGCTTCTATCGGATTCCGTGCTAATGTTACATTTGATGATGTCTTAGTAGAAGGCATTGAAAAAATTTCCCAGAAAGATGTACAGTATGCTAGTGAAATGGGGTATACCATTAAATTACTAGCAGTAGGTACCAGACAGGAAAATGGTATCGCTCTTAATGTATATCCTGCTTTTGTTCCTAGAACCCATCCATTGGCTTCTGTAAAAGGGTCTTATAATGCTATTTACGTTGTAGGTAATATTGTAGATGATGTCATGTTCTACGGCCGAGGTGCTGGTTCACTTCCTACTGCTAGTGCTGTCATGGCTGATGTAATTAGTACGGCCAAACATATTATGAACCATTCTACTGGCACAGGAATGATGCTTACAGAGACTAAACGAATTCCTTTCTATTCTTCGTTGAAATTGAAAAATTCTTACTATTTCCGCTTAATTGTGGATGATGTGACTGGTGTATTGTCTCAGATTGCTGCTGCTTATGCAGATAACGATATTAGTATCAAAGAGGTCGTACAAAAGAGTCGTATCGAAGATGCGGCAGAACTGATGATTATTACCCAGGATACGCCAAGAGAAAATATTATTCATGTAGAAAAAGCATTGCAAGTGTTACCGTGCATGCGCCAAGTGGCTAATATTGTGAGGGTTATGGATGATGATAGAGAATAAAACATATATCGTTCGCGTACCTGCTACCACAGCCAATATTGGTAGTGGATTTGATACCTTAGGTATGTCATTGGGATTATATAATGTAGTCCAATTCGTACCTGTGGAAGGTAAAAAACTAGAAGAAACAGATATCCGTGCCGAAGGTGAAGGGGCGGATCAAATCGTAC
>DJPC01000099.1:275-482 GCA_002439665.1 Dialister sp. UBA6422 | reverse complement strand
TGTAACTGGTATGGATAATATGATCATTCATGCTATGGCAGAAACGGCAAAAAGAGCAGGAAAAGATATCCCAGGGGGACATATGTATCTGATTAACCGCATTCCTTTTGCACGAGGCTTAGGGTCTAGTTCAGCTGCTTTAGCATCTGGTGTATTTCTTGCCAATATGCTCATGGGCGAACCTTTTGATCGGACGGAGATTCTTAA
>DJPC01000099.1:0-239 GCA_002439665.1 Dialister sp. UBA6422 | reverse complement strand
GGATTTTGTATGGCTCTTCTTCAAGATGGTCATGTGACAGCAGAAAGCATTGATATACCTTCTCACTGGAAAGCGGTTGTTACCATTCCAGAATTTGAATTGCATACAGAAAAAGCTAGAGCGGTTTTACCAGAGACTTATAGTCGTAGTGATGCAGTCCATAATATCGGTGCTGTTTCGTTCTTAATGGCTGCTTTTATGTATCAGAAACCAGAATATCTTAAATTTGGTCTTGATGA
>DJPC01000167.1:8209-9949 GCA_002439665.1 Dialister sp. UBA6422 | reverse complement strand
GTAAAAATCACAACATCTTTTTTAAAAATTTTCAATTTTTGTCCCTCCATATATTAAAATTGCATCAGCTATGAAAAATCATACCCTACAAATTTGTGTTTGGCAGGAAATGTTATTAGTTGGTCGTTGTTTGTTATTTGGGACTAGCAACTAACAACTAATAACAGATACCTAGAAATTGGAGTGACGGTTCTTATGTTTATGTATGATGGGGGATGCGGAGGGAAGCGATATTGTTTTCTAAACATAGAAATGTTACAATGTATTCGTTATTGGAAATGCACTTGTGCATTTGTTTCTTTAGGAAGGAAGTCAAACCATGGAATACCGTATTGAACATGATACTTTAGGGGAAGTCAAGGTTCCGGCCGATCATATGTGGGGAGCACAGACGGAGCGGTCTTTTGAAAATTTCAAAATCGGCGAAAAGATGCCAGTAGAAATTATCCATGCTTTTGCAGTACTGAAGAAGTGTTGTGCTTTGGCCAATCTGGCTGAAGGAAAAATGAATGAAGATAAAGCCATGGCCATTGCTGAATCTTGCGATGAGATTTTGGCTGGCAAGTGGAATGATGAATTTCCGCTTGTGGTGTATCAGACTGGTTCTGGTACCCAGAGCAATATGAATATGAATGAAGTAGTGGCGCACATCGCCAATAAAAAGTTGGAAGAAAAAGGCAGCAAGGAACGGATTCATCCCAATGATGATGTGAATATGTCTCAGTCTTCTAATGATACATTCCCAACGGCTATGCATGTCGCTGCTGTGACGGTGCTCCATCAGTATCTGTATGAACCACTGGATGAACTCATTGCGACTTTCCACAAAAAGAGTGAAGAATATATGCATGTTGTCAAAATCGGTCGTACCCATGTACAGGATGCAGTACCGCTGACTTTTGGACAAGAAGTGTCTGGCTGGACTACTATGCTGGAAAAGAGCAAGTCCATGGTACAGGACGCAGAAAAATATCTGCTAGGTCTTGCCATTGGTGGTACGGCTGTAGGTACGGGTCTTAATGCACCAAAAGATTTTGGGGAAAGAGTATCTAAGGAAATTAGCAAGGAAACAGGACTTCCTTTTGTTTCTGAAGCCAATAAATTCTACGCCTTGACCGGTCGTGATGATTTGGTATTTGCTCACGGCGCTTTGGAAGCTCTGGCTATGGATTGCATGAAGATCGCAGATGACCTGCGCCTTTTGGCAGGTGGTCCAAGAGCAGGTCTGGGTGAACTTTCTATCCCAGCCAATGAACCTGGTTCTTCCATCATGCCAGGGAAAGTCAATCCGACCCAGTGCGAAGCACTGACCATGGTGGCTTGCCGTGTCCATGGCAACCAGGCTACTGTTTCCATGGCTGCTTCTCAGGGCCGTTTTGAGCTCAATGTTTATGCACCGGTACTGGCTCGTTCTTTCATCGAATCTGTCAAACTCTTGGGTGAGGCTATTCATTCCTTTAATATTCACTGTGCTGTAGGCATCAAAGTCAATGAAGATCGCATGCATGAACTGGTAGAAAAATCCCTCATGCTGGTCACTGCTTTGGCTCCTCATATTGGATATGAAAAGTCTGCTAAGATTTCTAAGAAGGCATTTGCTGATGGCAGCTCTTTGAAAGAAGCCGCTCTGGCTCTTGGCTATGTGACAGAAGAAGAATATAATAAGTGGGTAGTTGCTAAAGATATGTGCCATATAGATCGCTAATCTTGGTCACTCTGATTGGTTGCAATGCATACAGT
>DJPC01000167.1:6482-8166 GCA_002439665.1 Dialister sp. UBA6422 | reverse complement strand
CTGTTTACTGTTTGCCGTCCACCATTTACTGTCCACTAAGTAAACGGTCATGGGCATAAACCAAACAACCAACAACTAATCATAATCATATAGGCCTCATTAAAAGGCAGTCCGCTGATTCACTGGAGTCAGCAGACTGCCTTTTGTGATGGGAGATTGATTTCCTAGAGAATAGGTCATGGCTGTTTCCTCATATATCTTTTGGACACAGGACAGGGGTAAGTTGCTGCTTTTTCACCTTGTCGTCATAGACTAGGAATGGAAGCATCGGTTTGAAAATAGGTTGGGCTTTGCCCAGTTATGATAAGTCGCAAAGAAAGGATCAAATGGCTCTTAACTTATGAGAATATATCCTATATAATAAGAAATAAATTGGGGAGAATAGAATTGTAAAATTTTTTATTTTTTCTTTTACAACCGCGTTGTTTATGGTAAAATAGGAGCGTTGACTATAACGTAAAGTAGCACAGATAAGAATTGATCTCTCTTTTGTGCAGGTAATTATTATATGGAGGTTATATGGGTCATATTTCTGTAATTGGCAGCTGCAATATGGACATAACCGTAGAAGCAGATAGAAGGCCACAGGCTGGCGAGACAGTCATGGGAAATCGTCTTATTGTTTCTCCTGGAGGAAAAGGTGCCAATCAGGCGGTGGCTGCTGCTCGTCTGGGCCATGAAGTATACATGATCGGCTGTGTGGGCGATGATGCCTATGGCGAAATGATGGTGGAAGCGCTGAAACAAAGTGGTGTAAAAACTGACTATGTCAAAACATTGGAAGGGATTACCACAGGCACAGCACATATTACTTTGGCAGAAGGGGACAATAGTATCATTGTCATCAAAGGTGCTAATGCGATGGTGAGCCGTGGTATCATCGATGAGGACTGGGATGTGATTTCTAAGTCTTGTCTGGTGGTTCTTCAGCATGAGATTCCTTTGGATACCATCGGATATATTATTGATCGGTGCTATGAAGAAAAAGTTCCAGTGATGCTGAATCCTGCACCTTATATGGATATTCCTCAGGAATGGATCGAAAAAGTCACCTATCTTACACCGAATGAACATGAGGCGGCTTTGATGTTTGCTGGACTTGATCGAGATGACATCTTGAAGAAACAAGCTGGCAAAGTGATCATGACTGCTGGCGGTGATGGGGTGCTTTATGGGGATGAAGATGAAGTCGTCCATGTAGCAGGCTTTTCCGTACCGGTGGTGGATACCACTGGAGCTGGTGATACATTCAATGGTGCCTTTGCGGTAGGTCGCTGCGAAGGCATGTCTATGAAAGAAGCGATCCGCTTTGCCAATGCGGCAGCTGCTCTTTCTATTGGAAAAATCGGTGCACAAGGTGGTATGCCTTGGCGAAAAGAAGTGGAGGAATTGTTGTCATGCAGAAAGTAGGAATTTTAAACAGCAATATTGCGAAAGTATTGGCTGATTTAGGTCATACAGATAAAATCTGCGTAGGAGACTGCGGCCTTCCTGTGCCAAATGGTACCCCGAAGATTGACCTGGCTCTTCGCTTAGGAGAACCTAAATTCATCGAAGTGGTGAAAGAAATGGCCAAATATATGCAGATTGAAAAGGTATATATTGCACCGGAAACAGAAACTGTGAATCCAGAGCAGTGGAAGGCACTTCATGAAGTATTTCCAGAAGACAAGGTGGAATGGGT
>DJPC01000167.1:171-6450 GCA_002439665.1 Dialister sp. UBA6422 | reverse complement strand
AGCCATGAACAGCTGAAAGCATGGGAAAAAGATTGCAAAGCTGTCATCCGTACTGGTGAAATTACACCTTATTCTAATATCATTCTCCAGTCAGGCGTTATTTTCTGATTTATTATTGCTTAGGCGTTTCATGGCATCACAAGCATGACATTTGAAATATCTGATCAGAGCAACATGAAACTTTTACGAGAGGTAGTACATGGATATTAAAATGGTAGGGATTTGTAAAGCCTTTGGGACCAACAAGGTCTTAGGCGGGGTCAATCTCCACATCCGTCCTGGCGAAATTCACGCTTTGATGGGGGAGAATGGGGCCGGCAAGTCCACATTGATGAATATTTTAACAGGCATCCATAAAGCGGATGCAGGGACTATTCTGGTGGATGGCAAAGAAGTGACTTTCCGAAATAATAAAGATGCGGAAAAGCACGGCATTGCCTTCATCCATCAGGAACTCAACATTTGGCCAAATTTGACAGTTTTGGAAAATCTCTTTCTGACCAATCAGCCGAAAACCCATTTTGGCTTCATTGATTTTAAGAAAATGCGTCAGATGGCAGAAGAAAAGTGCCAAGAAATGGGCATCGAACTTCCCCTGGATGAAATCGCCGGTGAATGTTCTGTAGGGCAGCAGCAGATGACAGAAATCACCAGAAATCTGATGATCGATGCGAAGACTGTCATTATGGATGAACCGACAGCCGCTTTGACCGAAAGAGAAACCGATAGTCTTTTCAAAGTCATGCATGCTTTGAAGGAACGGGGCGTCTCCATTATTTATATTTCCCATCGTATGGAAGAAGTATTTAGCCAGTGTGATACCATTACGGTCATGCGAGATGGGCAGACCATCAGCAGCCGTCCTACAGAAGAAACCAACATGGACCAAATCGTAGGAGATATGGTAGGCCGTGTGATGAGTGAATACTACCCAGCTCGTACCAATGTACCAGGTGATGAAATGTTCCGTGTAGAAGGTTTCACCCAGCCTGGGGTATTTGATAATATTTCCTTCTCCGTGCGGAAGGGGGAAATTCTTGGTGTGGCAGGCCTCATGGGGGCTGGTCGTACAGAAATTATGAGAGCCATTTTTGGTGTAGATCCTCACCAGTCTGGTAAGCTTTATTTAAACGGGAAGGAAATCCATATTCACAAACCTTTGGATGCCATTCATCATGGCTTTGGGTTTATTACAGAAAATAGAAAAACCGAAGGCTTGATTTTGGATTTCTCCATTGAAAAGAACATTGCTCTTCCGAGTGAATCTCATCTGGCTAAGAGTGGTGTCATTAATGCCAAGAAGGAATTTGCTTTTTCTGAAGAATTGTCTCATAAGCTAGGCGTCAAAGCAGCAGATATCCATTTAGCCGCTAGCACACTATCCGGCGGGAATCAGCAGAAAGTGGTTATTGCCAAATGGGTAGGTATGCATCCTAAGCTTCTTATCTTAGATGAACCGACCCGTGGTATTGATATCGGGGCGAAGAAAGATATTTACGATTTGATGAATGAACTCACCGCTAAGGGGGTTTCCATCATCATGGTTTCTTCAGAACTTCCAGAAGTTATCGGTATGAGTGATCGCATCATGGTCATTCATGAAGGACATATGGCAGGCATTATTGAACATAAAGATGCCACCCAGACACGTATTATGACACTTGCAACCGGAGGAGAGTAACAAGAATGAATTCCACAAAAGTTAAAAGTATGATAAGGGAAATGGGGCCGCTCATCGGTCTTATCGTTCTCTTCATTGTCATTGCTGCTTTGAACGACAGCTTTATTGATCCATCTAACTTAAAGAATCTGGCTCGTCAGATTTCTATTAATGCACTGATCGCCTTTGGTATGACTTTTGTCATCTTAACAGGTGGTATCGATCTTTCCGTAGGCAGTATTCTGGCTCTGTCTTCTGCTTTGATGGCAAGTATGATTGCCAAAGGCACCAATCCAGAAGTGGCTATCCTTGCTTCTGCTTTCATTGGTATCGTACTCGGTACGGTCAATGGGGTGATTATTTCCTATGGTAAGGTAGCCCCATTTATTGCGACTTTGGCTACCATGACCATTTATCGTGGTGCTACCTTGGTATACACCAACGGCAACCCGATTTCTGGCCTCTCAGATGATCCCTTATTCACCGGTTTTGGTCAAGGCTTCATCATGGATATCCCAGTACCAGCTATTGTGATGCTGATTTCCTTCGTTATTTTGTACTTTGTTTTAAAGAAAACTCCACTGGGACGTCAGACTTATGCAGTGGGCGGCAACGAAAAAGTTTCTTATATTTCTGGTATTAAGATTGACAGAATCAAGATTTTTGCATATGCTTTAACAGGATGCCTTTGTGCCATCGCTGGTGCGATTTTGACTGCTCGTCTGAACAGTGCGCAGCCAACGGCTGGCATGGGCTATGAACTGGATGCCATTGCAGCTGTTGTTTTGGGTGGTACATCCCTGGCAGGCGGTAAAGGCCGTATTTCTGGTACTTTAATCGGTGCCCTCATTATTGGTACTTTGAATAATGGTCTGAACATTTTGAACGTGTCCAGCTTCTATCAGCAGGTTGTCAAAGGTATTGTCATTTTGCTTGCCGTACTTATGGACCGCAAGAAAAACTAAGGAGGAAAACAAGTGTTAAAGAAAATTGCATTAGCTGCTCTCATTGGTGCAGCACTGGTGTCTGTTGCTGGTTGTGGTGGCTCCGACAAGAAGGCTGGCTCTTCTGCAGCTGCTGGGGATAAGAAAGTCACTATTGGCTTCTCTGTATCTACCCAGAATAACCCATTCTTTGTAACCATGGCTAATAGCGTAAAAGCAGCAGCTGAAAAAGCTGGTGTAAACGTAAAAATCGTGGATGCACAGAATGATCCGGCTAAACAGTCCAACGATGTAGCTGACCTTCTTCAGGGCAACATCAGCGTTCTTATCGTGAACCCAGTAGACTCTGCCGCTATTTCCAACTCCGTTCTCGCTGCTAATAAAGCAAAGATTCCGGTTATCACCATTGACCGTGCTTCTGATAAGGGCGAAGTAGCTGTTCACATCGCTTCCAACAATGTCAAAGGCGGCGAAATGGCAGCTGAATACATCGCTTCCAAACTGGGTGAACAGACTCCAGTAGCTGAACTGGAAGGGATCCCAGGCGCTTCTGCATCTCGTGAACGTGGACAGGGCTTCCACAACATTGCTGATAAGAAACTGAAAGTTTTGGCTAAACAGAGTGCAAACTTTGACCGTAGCCAGGGCCTTACTGTAGCTGAAAACATTCTCCAGGCTAATCCAGATGTAAAAGCTATCTTTGCTCAGAACGATGAAATGGCTTTGGGCGCAGTGAGCGCAGCTAAAGCAGCTAACAAACAGATCCTCATTATTGGCTTTGATGGTACTGATGATGGCATCAAAGCTATCCAGGATGGTACCATGGCAGCTACCATTGCTCAGCAGCCAGATAAAATGGGTGAAATCGGTGTAGAAACCGCACTCAAACTGGCTAAGGGCGAAAATGTAGAAAAGAATATCGCCGTTGACCTGAAATTGGTAGAAAAGAAATAATCTTTGTATCTATGACAACCTGAACTCGAAAGCCGCAGCGAAAGCTGCGGCTTTTTGCTTTTGGATATGGAGCAGGTATCTCCCGTTGGAGCCTTCCTTTCAAGTTGGAGCCTTCCTTTCAATTTCCACTAGTTATACCAATGCTTCAATGCTTCTTTTTCCTTAGGCGTTCACTATACATTCCAGATTTCTTTTTTCTTGACGTTCTAGTGACTCACTTTTATAATAGAACAAGTATATATTATGAAAGAAAAGGGAATAACAATAACAATTATGAATAATCCATATGTACCATGCTTTGCGAATGTACTTCGTGAAAATCAGATAAAAATTGATGAACCCATGAGCCGACATACCACGTTTGGGATTGGTGGACCAGCGGATTGCTTTTTGATGCCTGAAACGGCAGAAGAATTATGCATCATTACGCGACTGGCTTACAAAAATCATTTTCCTTTATTTGTCTTAGGTGGCGGTGCTAACTTACTGGTGCGAGATAAGGGAATCCGTGGTGTAGTGGTCTTTACTGGCCGATTGCACCAAATCGAGCAGAAAGACAATCTTTTGAAAGTATCCAGCGGTGTTTCTACCGTGGCAGCTGCTAGGGCTGCTCTTTCCTTTGGACTTTCTGGTATGGAATTTGCCAGTGGTATACCAGGCTCTATCGGTGGCGCAGCCTATATGAATGCTGGTGCCTATGGCGGTGAAATGGCAAAAATTATCGTTTCTGCTACGACCTGCGATATGAAAGGGGATCTCATCGTACACCATATCAAAGACTTGGGGTACGGATATCGCCAAAGTCCTTTTATGGACAATAAGGAAGTTATTGTAGATATTACATTGAATCTAAAAGCAGGCAATGAAAAAGATATCAAAGCGCTTATGGATGATCTCAATCAGAGGCGCAGAGATAAACAGCCTTTGGACAAAAAGAGCGCTGGCAGTACCTTCAAGAGACCTACAGGACATTTTGTAGGACAGATGATTGAAGAACTGGGGCTTAAGGGACTTTCTGTAGGAGATGCCCAGGTCAGTACCAAACATGCAGGTTTTCTCATCAATAATGGTCATGCTAAATGTGAGGATATGTTGTCACTCATTCATGAAATACAGCATCGGGTGAAGGATGCCTATGATGTAGATCTTCATCCAGAAGTACAGATTGTAGGGGAAGAATAATAGTAGAAAAAGCGTATCTATTCATATAGCGCTTGAGGAATTTATGATCAGGTGATGATTATCTACATCCTTCATGTAATCAATTTACATATCGCTTCATGTAAGTAAAAGGGGTTATGGAACGGTCCATCGTTTCATAGCCCCTTTTCTTCTTTGTAAAATGGCATGGCTTTACAATTTGCATGTCGCCAGTTTCATTCCTTCCCTTATTTATGTGTTATAATTAAAAAAATCGAAGGATGGTGAAATATCATGGAAGTGGTTGCCTTTTACGGACCGCCAGGGACTGGAAAAAGTGATAGAGCCCTGGTGATTGCTTATGAAAATCAATGTTCCTGCATTATTGATGATGGGATTTTGATTTACCATAGCCGCATTGTGGCAGGAAAATCAGCCAAAAGAGAGGCTAGCCGGTTGAAAGCGGTGCGCAGAGCTATTTTTTGGGATGAAGAGCAACGAGAAGAAGTCAAGAAAGCCTTACGGAAAATCAATCCCAAACGGGTACTCATTTTGGGTACATCAGACCGGATGGTCGTCACTATTGCCAAAGCACTGGAACTTCCTATGCCGGTGAAATATATCCGCATCGAAGATGTAGCGAAACCGGAAGAAATGCTGCGGGCCAGTGAAGCACGTCACAAGGAAGGAAAGCATGTCATTCCTGTACCGACTATGGAACTGAAACCCTATTTCAAAGGGTACCTGGTCGATCCATTGAAATTTTTTAGAAATCGCAAAAAAGAAGTACCGAAACGATTTAGCGAAGAAAATGAACGATCTGTGGTTCGTCCCGTATTTAGTTACTATGGTAAATTATCTTTTTCTGACCGGGTGATTGCCTCCTTGGTTCGCTATGCAGTACGCGATTTAAGGAAGCTCAAAGTCACTCATGTGGATAGCGAAAAAAGTACCAGCCAGATCAATGGACTTATTCTCCATGTGGATGTCAATGTCAGAAGTAGTACTCCGCAGGATATTAAGAAATTAATTCACACCATGCGTGACAAAGTACAAAGGGAAATTGAACACACCACTGGCATGTCTCTAGAAACCATTCGGGTGGATGTGACCACCGGTGTGGTGCGATAATGGCTTGATCAGTGATGCCCAGTCATCCAAAGGAGTGCATCCTATGAGAACAAACATTAAAATCTGCGGTTTCACAGACCCTAAAGAAGCAGCGTATATTTCCTATCCTGCTGTTTCTTTGATGGGGATGGTCTTATTTTTTCCAAAGAGCAAAAGAAATATTTCCATAGAGAGAGCCAAGGAAATCATGAAAGCGGCAGACTCGCGTATCCAAAAAGTGGCAGTGGTGGTATCGCCCACCGTATCCCAGGCAATGGATATTGAAAAAGCAGGGTTTGACTATATGCAAGTGCATGGCACATTGTCCGATGAGGTGCTTAGGAAGACATCCATCCCTATTATCAAAGCGTTTAATTTAGGGGATGAACAGAATTCTTCTTATGAGAGTAATGACCGCATCAAAGCCTATTTGTTTGATGCAGCCCAGCCAGGAAGTGGGAAATCTTTTGA
>DJPC01000167.1:0-124 GCA_002439665.1 Dialister sp. UBA6422 | reverse complement strand
ATGAAACGGACAAAAACCTGGATTTTGGCCGGTGGTCTTAGGGCAGACAATGTAGGAAAAGCTATTTCTATGGTTCATCCAGACGCAGTGGATATTTCTTCCGGTGTAGAATACGAGGATCAGC
>DJPC01000068.1 GCA_002439665.1 Dialister sp. UBA6422 | reverse complement strand
GATGAATTTGTGGTATTGTATCCTGATATCAAACGGTCAGATTTCAATGATAAACTTCTTGGCCTTCGTAAAAAATTACAGACTTATGACTATGAAATATCCATTGGTGTCTGTGATAAACAGGAACATGAACCACTAATGGAAACAATTAACGAAGCAGAAAAACAAATGCGTCAGAATAAAGCAGAATTCTATCGACGCAAGGGCAATCTGAGACAAATGCGTACTTTAAACGTTAAGCTTGAGAAAATGCTCTTAGAGAAAAAGGATGCTACTCGTTTCTTGGAACTGCTAGCCCCGCGTTTCAAAGGTGTGTATATGGTAAATATGGTAACCGATGAATTCCGTTATATTTACATTCCTCCTTATTTTGAAGAGATGATTGCTAGGCATGAAGGAAAATATTTGTCTTCTCTCCAAGAATATTTCCGTGTATTGGTAAAAAAAGAATGGCAGTTTGTGTTCGACACCTTAAAAGACTACGATTATATCCAGGAAGAGCTAAAGAAAAAAGATGTACTCATCTATCGGTACCAGAAAAAAGACAATCAATGGGTAGTATTAAAAATCCTTCCCTATGAATGGAGTGAAGCTACAGAACCAGAAACCCTTTGGATTTTTACAAATGAAGATAAATAAGCAAATGTATATTCTTTTGAGAAAATTTCATATTAAAAGAATATACGTTCTGACAATAAAGCTGGTATTATCAGAACAGATTGCAAGATAGATGATATAACTCTGCTTACACAAAATCGAGGACGCTTCCAGTATTTTTCATGCAAAATGCAAATTTTAGGTAAGATATGTAAAACTTCTATAAGTCCATACACGATTTATTGAATATATGCAATACTGGTTGTATACATGATTATTTGAGCCATTACATAATTCATCAAGAAACACAAAAAGAGAGTGTAGTAAAATGCAGAAACATTTTGTTTTGTCACACTCTCTTTTCAATTTCAAATATGCCCTATATAGGGTATCCAAAAAAGAGGCCGAAGAAAATTTCAGCCTCTTTTTTGTCATTGGTTAGATAATACGGATGTATCCTTATTTAAGAATATATTCACGTATTTTTTCATTCCATGACTATCCATATCAACTATTACAAATAAGCCATAGGATCTGTCGGTGAACCATTGACATCCACTTCAAAATGACAATGAGGACCTGTAGAATTACCAGTCGAACCAGCATATGCAATAACAGAACCTTTAGATACTGACTGTCCTTCAGAAACATTGAGTGATTGATTATGACCATACAAAGTTTCTACTCCACCGCCATGATCGATGATGACTGTATTCCCATAACCACTGATCCAACCAGCATAGATGACTGTCCCACTATCAGCCGCATGAATTGGTGTACCATAATCCACACCAATATCAATGCCGGAATGGAAGATAGTGGTACCAAAAATCGGATGGGTACGATAGCCGAATGGAGATGTGATAGGACCATTGCAAGGCCAGCTCATGGAGCCCGTACCTTCTGTATAGGAATAATCACTACCACCACCGCTGCTACTATCATCACCGCCACTAGCCGCTTGCGCTGCCTGTGCTGCTTGAGCCGCTTGACGAGCAGCTTCTGCTTGACGCAACCGCTCTTGAATCAATTCACGGACTTCATTAGAGCGAGCAATATAATCTTGTTCCATTTGCGCTGCAGCGGCTTTATTATTTCTGGCATTTTCCAAAACCTTCTGCTGTTCTGCCTTCTTGGCTGCAATTTCTTGCTGCGTCTTCTTCGCTTCTTCTGCCAAAGCATCCAGTCTTGCCTTATCTTGCTCCAATTCTGCTTTTTTCGCTTCGATTTTAGCTTTTTGATCCTGGATTTCCAGAATTAAATTATAATCTGACTGAATGACACGCTTTAAAAGTTCAAGACGATTGGCAAAATCACTAAAGCTTTTGGCTCCCATAATGACTTCCAAATAGCTAAGCTGTCCAAATTTATAAATAGAGCGAACGCGAAGATTTAAAACTTTTTGTCTGGTTTCCAAATACGCCTGGGCTTTGCGGATGTCTTCTTCTGTTTGGCGAATCTGGGCATTCACCTTAGCTTGTTCATCTGCAATACTTTTCAGTTTCGCATTGGCTGCATCCAAATCAGCCTGTATGGCCTTCAATTTGGTAGAAACATCTTCGATGATTTGCTGCCAACTAGCCTGACTGTTTCTGGATTCATCAATTTGTCCTTGCAAATCCTGGAGCTCATCATCTAGATCATCTGCCACTGAAGGCACCATAGCCCCAGTAAGAAGAAGAGATGTGACAGCCAATGAAAGAGCTATATGATTTCTTTTCATATATTACACCTTCATATATTTGCGCAGGGAGATAGCACTTCCCAGGATGCCGATAACAATACCTGCTACCAAAATGACTAATGTGGTATATAACATAAATGGCCACAGTGGAATCATTGGAATGAATACCAATCCTGCATTGGCCATGGCTTGGATGACAGTTTTATACCCTTCCCACAGAATGATAGATGCAATACCGGAACCAACAAATCCAATCACCATACCTTCAAAAACAAAAGGCCAGCGAATGAAACCATTGGTAGCACCTACGTATTTCATAATCTGAATTTCTCTTCTTCTAGCAAATACGGTGAGACGAATGGTATTGGAAATAATAAATAATTCAGCACCTGCAAGGAATACAATAAGTACTATCCCACTGATACGAATCACCTGAGCCACCTTATAGAGCTGTTCAATAATATCCTTACCATACTGGACAGTTTCTACCCCTTGATACTTGGCTACCACTTCTGCAGCAGCTTTCAATTGCTGTGGGGTTTGGAATGTCATTTGATAAGAAGCAGGTAATGGATTCCCGTTGATTGCATCTAAGAGTCCTTGCTGGTCTCCCATACGCTCACGAAATTCCTTCATGGCCTGATCTTTATTGGTAAACTTGATTTCTTTCAAACCTGGTTGTGCTTTCAGGTATTTACCTACACCCATCACTTGGTTTGTATTAAGACCATCTTTCAAGTATACAGTCATTTCTACCTGGTTTTCCAAGTAAGATGCCATATGATTGATATTTAATACAGCAGATAAGAAAATTCCAAGGATAAACATGGAGAGCGTCACTGTAAGTACAGAAGCAATCGCCATGAAACGATTTCTGAAGAGGGAACGGAATGTTTCACCCCAGAAATAGGATAATGAACTAAACATTCAGGTCGTAACCTCCCTTTTTCACATCATTGACAATATGGCCTTCTTCGATATTAACCACTCGTTTATGCATGGCATTAACCAAATCTTTATTATGAGTGACCATGATGATAGTAGTCCCCATATGATTGATTTCATTAAACAGTTTCATAATCTCTTCTGAGGTATTAGGGTCAAGGTTCCCTGTAGGCTCATCAGCAATAAGGAGCACTGGCTGATTGACCAAAGCTCTAGCAATAGCTACACGCTGCTGTTCCCCACCAGATAATTTAGAAGGAAGCTCTTTTTCTTTTCCCCTAAGTCCTACCAGATCCAATACTCTATGAACTTTGGCTTTGATTTCTTTACTCTTAACTCCTGTTACGCGCAATACAAAAGCAATGTTTTCAAAAACTGTTTTTTCAGACAAAAGACGAAAGTCCTGAAATACAATACCTAAGGTTCTTCTATAATAGGGTACTTTGCTAGCTTTTAATTGATCAATCTTAATACCATTGACAATGACGGTACCAGATTCCGGTATCAATTCATGGGTCAAAATTTTAACAAATGTAGACTTACCAGCGCCACTAGGACCTACTACAAATACAAATTCGCCTTTGTTGATATGAATATTAATGTTACTGAGGGCGGTGTGTTTTGCATCGTACTTAAGTGACACCTGATCAAAAGTAATCATTAAATCCTCTCTTTCTTAAACAAGTAGGCAGTAAGCGCTCAGCAGTTGGCAAGCTCAGGATGAAAACATATACCGAGCTGCCAACTGCTATTCTGCTAACTGCCTACTTATTTATCTATTTAGTAATTTTTTTGCTTCTGCGACAATATTCTGCGCAGTTAGTCCATATTTTTCCAGTAATTCTTCTGCTTTACCAGATTCTCCAAAGGTATCTTCTGTCCCTATCATAGCCATTGGAACTGGCTGATGCAAACAAAGAACCTCTGCCACAGCTCCGCCAAGTCCACCTTTGACTGTATGTTCTTCACAAGTCAAAATATGTCCTGTTTCTTTCGCTGCCTTCATGATCGCTTCTTCATCGATAGGTTTGATCGAGCTCATATTGATCACCCGAGCAGAAATCCCTTCTTTGACCAGCATATCAGAAGCTTCTTTCGCCTTAGCTACCATAATACCACAAGCAATGATTGTCAAGTCATGACCATCTACTACCTGGTAGCTCTTACCGGGTGTAAAAGTATATCCTTCCGGTGTAATATCATCACATTTAGCACGGCCCATGCGGATATAAACAGGTCCTTTATGCTGAGCAGCCCAGTGAATGACAGATTTAGTTTCTGCTGCATCAGCTGGTACTACGACAGTCATGTTAGGCAGTGCTCTCATCAAAGTAATATCTTCTAGCATCTGATGGGTAGCTCCATCTTCACCCACTGTCAGACCAGAATGTGTCACCGCTACTTTTACATTCAGATTTGGATAACAGATAGAGTTACGAATCTGTTCATAAGCACGTCCTGCTCCAAATACGGCAAAAGTAGAAGCAAAAGGAATCTTTCCAGCAGCTGCTAAACCGGCAGCCACTCCCATCATATTTCCTTCTGCAATTCCGGTATCAAAAAAACGATCCGGATACGCTTTAGCAAAAACCTGTGTCTTTGTAGAAGCAGACAGGTCAGCATCTAATACTACAATATCAGGATTGACAGCGCCCAGTTCTTTTAGCGCTTCACCGTATGCATCACGTGTTGCCTTACCCATTATTCTGCCTCCACTGCTTTAATAAATCTAGCACATTCTTCTTCACTCGGTGCCTTACCATGCCAGCCTACTTGATTTTCAATTTCTGGAACACCCTTGCCCTTGACAGTTTTCATCACAATCATAGTCGGTTTTCCAGAAATGGATTTGGCTTCTTCAATCGCTTCATGCAATTTTTCCATATCATGTCCATCAGTTTCGATCACATGCCAGCCAAAAGCTTTGAATTTTTCACCAATAGGCAAAGAAGACATGACTTCTGTAATAGGTCCATCAATCTGAAGACCATTATTGTCTACAAAAGCAGTGAGATGATCCAGCTTATAATGAGCTGCATACATAGCTGCTTCCCACACCTGACCTTCTTCTAATTCCCCATCTCCTAAAATGGTATAGACACGCCAATCGGCATGATCCATTTTAGAAGCCAGTGCCATACCACATGCCGCACTGATACCTTGTCCTAAAGAACCGGTAGTCATATCCACACCTGGGGTGTGTTTCATATCTGGATGTCCCTGAAGCATATGTCCTACTTGACGAAGGTGAGACAATTCTTCTTTGGGGAAATATCCCTTTTCTGCCAGTACAGCATACAAAGCAGGAGCACCATGTCCCTTAGAGAGCACCAGACGATCCCGGTCAGCCTTATGAGGATTGGTCGGATCCACATTCATTTCATGAAAGAATAATAAGGTCAGAATATCTGCTGCAGACAAAGAACCACCAGTATGTCCTGAATTTGCTTTGGTAATCATTTTCAGAATATCCACACGGACTTCTTTGGCTTTGCTATGAAGAGCAGAAAGCTCTTCGTTTGTAAGCTGACTCATTTGTTTTCCTCCTTCTGTTTGACCAGAGTTTCCAATATTTCCACATTTTCACATGCCTGCTTTCGGAGCTGATCCACTTGTTCCCACTCCTCTTGACTAAAAGAATGATGAAGCAGCTCACATGTATCATTATATAACGCCTGTCCATCCATGTCTTTGATGGATGTGCTGGCTTTCCGATGAAGCAGGGCTAAAAAGTTATCTATTTTAGGATCATATGAAATTCCCAAAAAAGGCACATGCATTAAAGCAGAAAAAATCATAGCATGAAGACGCATTCCAATCACAACATCCATATTCCCCATAAGAGAAATTAATTCTTCAATAGAATAGGATTCTTGAAGAATATGAATATGTGAATGGTTATTTCCAATGGCCTTGGCGGCTACCATATCCTCAGGAAACTGCATGGGAATGAGTACCACATCACAATGCTCTTTGCTAACGAGATCATCCATGCAGGTTTTTAAAGATTCCATCCATCGAGAGGTATCTGCCCAATTTCGAATAGCAATCCCTACCAACTGACGAGATGAATCAATTCCATTTTTCTCTAAGATCTGTTTTCCTAAAGATAAAGGAGATGGTTCTAACGAAAGCACTGCATCTGCGGTGGTATAAATTTCTCGATGTACACCAAGCCTTTGCAGAAATCCCTTCGATTCTTTGTCCCGCACTGTGATCGCATCTACGTAGTTCAGCACGTGCTTCAAAATGATACGAATCACTCTATACCTGACAGGTCCAATGCCTTGAGAATACAGATATACCCTTTTTCGAAATAGTACACCCACAATAATAATAGTGAGGTAATACACCATGCTCTTCCAACTCGTCACATCCTGCAGAAGACTTCCGCCTCCACTGATGAGAAAATCAGAATGAAAAAGAGCTTTTATAATAGGCCAAATGCCAAATCTAGGAACTGCATCCACTCCAAATGTTTCACTTGTCGCAGTTGGATTGCCAGAAATGACAGTGATATCCGGTACATCGAAAGTTTTTCGAAGCGCCTGTATTATGGCTAAAAGCATGGCTTCATCACCGGCATTATTGAATCCATAGTATCCGGAAATCACTATCTTATAACTTGCCATAACGTTCTCCAAAGAACTTTGTAATTCGTACCAGAATCATAACGGCTAGCAAAGCACCTACCATAGCTAAAGAACCAGCAGCCAGTCCATCTAATCCGCGAATCAAGCTCAAAATATATGGACTTCTCATGTGCGCAAAGGTTTCTACCATAGACCCTTGTCCAATAGTAACAGCTACAATAAGAAAATAGTGCAGAATTTGCGGCCATTTTCTATAAAGAGCTGCTAAAGATACCAAAATAGCTGGATGTCCAAAAAGGAATTCTTTCTCCCGTGGACGAGCATACATGACATCTTCTAAGAAACGGCGCAAAGCAATTTCAAATTGCGGTACCGGAGCCCCATTATTACCACTGCGACCAATAAATACGAATCCCACAATAGCTAAGATTCCTAAGCCAACTAGAAGTCCTAGCTTGATCTGGACATGGCAGAATTTTCTGACAAAGGAAACAAAGTCCCTATCAGAGGCAATGGTTTTCCCAAAGAATGGGAATTTTTGAATATACACTAAGGAAATCAATACCAGAGGAAGCACAAAAGTAGCTTTAACTCCACGGAATATTTCCATCTCCAATAAGTAGCGGATATCTCCTAAAAGACCGCTCACAAAAGCAGCCCCGATTAAAGAAAGAATACCTGCTCCCCAAAGAATGGTTATCGATTCAACGAATAAGCGGCTCCATCCCACTTGGGCAAAAGCC
This sequence comes from Dialister sp. UBA6422, assembly GCA_002439665.1. Classification (GTDB taxonomy): domain Bacteria; phylum Bacillota; class Negativicutes; order Veillonellales; family Dialisteraceae; genus Dialister. The sequence goes on along the minus strand of DJPC01000068.1, from coordinate 1,200 downwards.
ATATCTTTTCGTTTGATGCAGTAATTTAAGAATAAAGTGACTACCACTACAGGAGTACATACAGCAGCACCTAATGCCAGTAATTGTACAACCAGATTTAAATGAAGCAGCCAATAAAGACCTAATGCACCAATAACCCCTACCGCTTCTATGCCTAAAATCCAAGGCTTAAGTCCCGGTAGAATCAAAAGCAAAGTCAATACCACCAAAGAGGTAGCTCCTATGATAGCCATACTCCGAAGCAATGGAGATGGGAAGTAAGGAGACATGACAGAGGCTTTGCCTACGGTGAAGCCATGATTCTCTAAACGATTTTTCACATCTTGGATGTAAGAAGCATTGGTTTCAGATAAAGTCAAACCATGGGCGGCAAATTTATAGGAAGGAAATAGATTCATTCTGATATTTCTTTCAATATCAGAAATATAAAAACGAGAGGCTGCTTCCTTCTGATTGATTTTAATCAATTCATCTTTTGACATCGCATACAGTCTGACTAAATTGTAATCTGATTTTTTAGCTAGGTCTAAAAGACCTTCTTGCGGTTCAAATCCCAATTGATTCTGTGCTTCAATCATGACCAATGGCAAATGACGGCGGTTCATTTCAGAAGATACATAATCCAATTGATCTTTGTAACCTAAAGCTTCTTTCCCTTGGAAAAGAACAGCACTGACCTTATCACTGCTATCTACGGCTTCAAAGAAAGAATCAATAAATTCTTTGGATGGATGAGGAATATTAGCTGGACGAAGTACTACATAAAAATCCTGGGCAGCTACTTTTTTCACAGTTTCTTTGAAAATTCCCAAAGGTACTGTCATAAATTTGCTGTAATTTCCATCGATTTCCAGTGTTTCTACATTCCCAGCAGAAAACTCTCTCACCTTATCTTGCCCATAGATAAGGTGTAAATGGTGCTTCATTTCAGAAAAATAAATCTGACCTTCCTTATTTTCGATAGGCTGGATATAAATTTTACCTGTCTTGATACCAGTAACGTCAGGATTTCTAAACTGAAAATCATATCCTCGATACACGCGAATATAATTATGGTTGATCAGCTTTTCTGGAGTTTCATCATAGACGGCTAAAGAAGTGACCCCACTTTTTTTATACAAATTGAATAATTCTTCCGGTGTTTTTCCTTCTTCTGCTGCACTATCAATGATGTGATTGTAATCATAAACCATTTCTACC
>DJPC01000036.1 GCA_002439665.1 Dialister sp. UBA6422 | reverse complement strand
CCGGTAACTGCTGCGGTGTGCAGCGGAACAGTCTTGAGATTCAGAGCCATGCAAAGTACTACACCCACCAGAATGAGACCAGAGATCCACATTTTGGTTTTGCTCTTTGGAGCATCTCCACCTGCACCTGCTTCTTCTTTAGCAGCTTTGATAGCGTCTTCGTCCATAGCGCCTGCAGATTTAGCAGCGATCATGTGACGGCCAATGAAGAGGGTATAAACGGTGATAACGATGGACAGCGGAATACCAATAGCAGCGAATTCAAAGAATCCGAAGGTCGGAAGACCAGCAGTGGTGAGAGCGCCGGTAACGATAACGTTTGGTGGAGTACCGATCATGGTGATAGTACCGCCTACGTTAGCTGCGATAGCCAGTGGCATCAGTTCCTTAGAAGCAGGAATCTTTGCTGCCTGGCAGATACCAACGATAACTGGCATGAGGCATGCTACTGTACCGGTGTTGGAAGATACAGAAGACAGAACAATGGTTACAATCATGATAGCAGCCATCAGCGGAATTTCGTTTGTGCCTGCTTTCTTTACGACTGCAACACCAATAGCTTCAGCGAGGCCAGTTTTGAACATAGCAGCGCCGATAACAAACATGCCGCCGAAAAGTACGACGGTGGAATTAGAAAGACCTGCATATACAGCTTTGGACGGGAGTACGCCGAGAATCCCCAATACTGTACATGCTGCCATAGCAGTTACAGCCAACGGAATCAATTCCGTGATGAAGAGAAATGCTGCAACAGCCAGGACACACAGCGTCATAATAGCTGGATCCATAAAGATTCACCTTCCTATGTTTTGTTAGCTGTAAAAAATCCTTATGGTGCAGTTTGAATTCTTTACGAAATTGTTATTTCAGAAACATAGGAAACATTCAAGCGATACATAAAAATGATTGCCGTTAGAATAAAAATAAATGTCTTCCCCTTTTTCTGAAAATATCCCTCACAACCGACTATCCTCCTTCACTACAGTCCCGGGATTGGACTCCCATTCAGGATGAAAGTTCATACCTGAGCACCTGGTATCATTGTATCCCATAGAATGCTATTTTACAAAAAAACATAGCCTATATAGTTATTTTTAGGATATTACACTATGTATTTAGCATTTTTTCATCTAAAATCTTTTATTTTCTATCATTTACATAGTTTTCTATATGATTGATATCAATATATTCATCTACTATTTTCTTCCATATGCTCGTAAAATCTTCCGTTTTCTTACTTTTTAAAGTTTTATTTATTTATAAATTATCATTTTTACTTTTAGGTATAGTTTAAAGTTTAATTTTAGGAGTGTATTATTGATTATTTTGAAAAATGAAATTCATCATTTTTCTATTATGCTATATAAATAAATTTGATACATATGGTGTATAAAAAAGAACCCTTTGTGCATAGGTATACAACGTAACAGAGGATGATCGGCATATCCCTAGAAGTTATGAACTTCCCTAGATGTCTTTGCATCGACCTTTGTATTTTATAAAAAAAGGAATTGGAGCACTATATACATTGTATCCCCTCCACCACGCCTCATTCCCCATTACCTACTTTTTCAGCAGAAATAGAGACCACCCACTACATAAACAATGATCTGTTCAATGAGGAACCAAAAAGTCCATTTATACCCATGGAATCTCCCTATCTTCATAATAAAAGCACCCTTCCTGTAGAGAAGAGTGCCTCATATTGTTATTGATTTTCTTTTTGCTCCTCATGGTGCGCTGTCTTAGCACCGCGACGTTTGGCTGCTTCTAAGGTATCCATACTGGTACCATTTTTCATTTCTACTTGTTCACCATGGAAATCTTCGCCAGTTAATTCATCTTCACGGCCCCCCATTTCAGTGCCCTTCTGACGAAGCTGTTCAATGCCTTCTTCAAAATCCATTTCTGGATGATCTTTGAAGTATCCTTGTTCACGAAGTTTCTTTTCCATAGATTTGTAGGTCAGGGCTACCACTTCTTCCTGTGGAATACGAATCTGACCAGGCATGCGCTTTTCAAATTCTTTCCAGAATTCTTCTGATGCCTTCATAAGTACTCGTCCCACTTTTTGTGTACTACCGATATCATACAAAAGAGACCAAATGGGACGATTATCTAGCTTGGCATACTGATGGAAAGTATATCGATATGTCACTGGTTTCATAAGCTGATTTTTAAAATGATGTACGCCAAAAATATCATCATAGGCAATACGCAATTCCTGTTTATGCCCTACCCCCTGTTTCAACATATAAATTCCATCTTTTTCCAGGCGATATACAGTTTTGGTCAAAACCGTATCTAAAAGCCACCAAAGGATAGCAATCTGCATACCAATATCAATCACTGGTACGCGGCCCTTCATAAATCCCCAATATGCAGTCCAGCCTACATAAGCTATCCAAAGGAGAAAACCTATGACTGCAGTAATGATATAGGGCTTGTAAAAATAAGAATGATCTACAAAATCTTTTGTTGGTGTTTCATTTGTTTTTGCCATGAATTCAAACTCCCTCACGCAAAACAATATATAGAAAAATATGAAATTATTATATCATGACTGCTGCTTATACTCAACTTATATATAAGCTTATATACAGCAAATCCCACAGCTTTACTCATTCTTCCAGTAAGGATATAAGAGCACTATATATAATAGGTAAGAATACTTTTTATAGATTGTACGTCCAATCTACAGGAGGGATTCCTATATGATACAGCCCCATGCCAAGAGCGTAGACTAAAATACCAATCAGAAAGAATTGAAAGCCCACTTGCAACACATGTTTTGTAATAAAGAAGAAATCATGGTCTCTAGGATCCATAAATGTATACGGGTAGAGATGAGAAGTCCCATGGGTTACAATGGTAATCCATGCCCTAATATATACAAATAGGGTATAGAAAGCAGGATAGAGCATCCAAGTAAACATGGTGTACCAATGCATATCTTTTTTATCTACAAAGAAAATATAATCCACAATCATCAAGATGGGTATGAAATAATGGAAAATATAATTGTAGAAAGAAAAATGTTCATAATTAATATCATTCAATCGATGGGTCTTAATGGCACCAGGACGTACAATCCAGTGATACATAAGAGATAGTGTTCCTAAACTAGCTGCCACCATATACCGACAATCGGCGGTATATAAAAAAGGCACGTCCACTCTCATCAAAGTGGCTCCTAGCCAGAAAACAAATAAAGTAAATGTAGAAAATGTATAATACTGAATACGAGACCAAAAAACAAAGGGTGTCAGTACCTTATGTTTCATCAAAAGAATGAGCCCCACAATAAGGAGAACAAAAATTGACCATCGATATACTAATGCAATTGGCATATAAACCTCGCGATTACGATATAAATGAATATTTGGTAACCAAAGACTAGCGGCTAGAGATGAAATAATTGTAATCCTTATTTTTTCATTTCTCCCCATTTCATGGACAGATATACATGAAATAACCGTAAAAAAATTAGGGATCAGTGTTTGGAAATCAAGAAATATCGCTCCATTCCTAATTTCCAGTCCCTAGTTACCAATCCCTAATCTCCAGCTACCAGTCACTTTTTATTTCTTATGCTTTCTGCCTTTCCGACTCTGTCTTCTTCTCGCTTCTGCACGCATCTGACGAATTTCTTCTTTGGCACGTATTTCCTTTTCTTCCGCTTCTTGCTGGGCCTGTTTTTGCCTATAATTGTACACATTCATAGCTAAGCAAACCAAGACCATGAGACAAATAGCACCACTTTGCACGTTCAGACCTTGATTGAAAATATTCCAAACGGAAAATACAACCGCTACGGCAAATAAAATTCCACGAGCTCTCATTATTGTAACTTCTCCTTCGCAATTCTTTCGTTACATATATAAATATAATATCAATATATATATTAAAGGATTTACACCAAAGACGCAAGGCTCTAAAAAGGAAATCCTTACCAATAACCGGTTCCCCGTAAGGAAGTATGGGCGGAAAATGATATCTCTTTTTTGAAATAAAATACGGCTTAGATACTACAATTTCTTTTCCATGAAAAAAGTAGCTAAGAAAGCAGAAATAGAGTTTCATCCCTAATTCCTACTCTTTAGCTACCCATTTCAATGACCCATCATAAGATAACAAAAATTAGCCTAAGAATCCTCTCGTCTTCTGGGCTTCTACCACTCTTTGCAAAGCTAGCATATAAGAAGCCAATCGATAAGTCACATGGTACTTTTCTTTCAGTGCATAGACATCTTCATAGGCCTGACGCATTTTATTCTGCAGGCGATCATTGTATTCTTCTCCCGTCCAATAATAGCCGGTGCGATTTTGTACCCATTCAAAGTAAGAACCTACTACACCGCCTACATTACTCATCACATCGGGCAACACTTCTATGTTCTGCTTTTCAAAGTAAGCATCTGCTTCTTCCGTAGTGGGCCCATTGGCGCCTTCCAAAATCAGCTGCGCTTTGACTTTTCCCATCGTCTTTTCATTGAGCTGATTTTCCATAGCTGCCACAAAAATAACATCTACGTCCTGGCTGAACAGCTCTTCATCTGGAATCATGGTAGCGCCTTCTTCGGTATAACCCTTCAAAGACCGACCATGGCTATTGGCATAGATATACATCGCTTCGATATCCAGTCCTTCTGGGTTGTACCATGTACCATTGATATCTCCAATGGTTGTGATTTTAACCCCCTTCTGATGCATAAGAAGAGAACCTACTGATCCTACATTCCCAAAGCCCTGTACCACCATGGTAAGGTCTTTCATGGCTTTATGGTTCTTTTCACACCAAGTTTCTAAGGTAAAAAGAAGTCCTCTACCAGTGGCTTCATTTCTGCCTAAAGAACCACCTGTAGTAAGAGGTTTCCCTGTCACTACGGCAGGCTGCCATGTCCCAGAAAGAGCCGCATATTCATCAGCAATCCAAGCCATAATCTGTCCATTGGTATTCACATCTGGCGCTGGTACATCCTGGTCTGGTCCAATGATGGGATAAATTTTACGAATATATCCTCTAGTAAGCCGTGCCAGTTCTCTCTCACTGAGCTTATGGGGATCCACCTTGATGCCCCCTTTGGCACCCCCATAAGGAATATTTCCAATGGCATTTTTAATGGTCATCCAAGCAGCCAGCGCTTTAACTTCATTTTCATCAGACTCCGGGTGGAAACGAATGCCCCCTTTGGCAGCACCGCGAGCAGTAGAATGCTGTACCCTGTAACCAGAAAACACTTCTACATGACCATCATCCATCTGAATCGGAATGCTTACTGTGAGTTCTCTTTCTGGATATCTTACAAATTCATAATCATTTTTGGTATATCCCAAAACCTCTGCTGCTTTGTCAAGAACATGAAGCATATTTTCATAAGGATTATAATTTGCCATTTATTAGCCTCCTACCTGGAAATCAGCCAGATACATATCCATGACTGGTATTACGCTAGACATATCATCCGGCTAAGCAATCACTACCCTTACTATATCACGCCTTCCTTGCTTTGAGAACCATAAGTCATTCATGAATGATTATTTTGCATAAGAAATAGGGACATATCTGTCTTTTAGATATCATAGCGTAATAGTCGTCCCCAATTATAAAAAAGTGACAAGGGCCTCAGCACCTTGCCATATGACAACTGCAAACCACTACAAAAAGGTACAGCTTCCGCTTTTTATTTTGATTTCTATGAAGTGAGACCAGGGAATCAGGCACCAGCACATTTCACGGTTCATGTCCAAAAGGGCTAAACTTCGTGCTACGGTTTGTCGTCCAAGAGAATCCAGCATAGCTTAATCAATTGATTTGCGGTCACTGCACCTATTTGATTGGTAGTTTGCTTCTCACCATCCGGCCGGGTCTAGTGAGGAAAGAAGGATATAAAGCTTTGGATATCCACTTGATCTTCTATTTTTTCTCATTTTTTCTTTTCCTAGGATTCATATATAAAGAAACTATGAGAGTCTAACAGAGGATTGAGTTCTTAAGAGAAGCTTTATTTCCCCTTTCACTTAGTATAATCGGAAGAATTTTCTTTTTTTACATTAAAAAAATTAAAATACGCAGTTGGGGCTTAGGAATGGAGTATCGCCCTCTCTTTTCAAGCTCTCCATTTCCATAATAAAACACGGGAAATGACCTATTCGGTCAGTTTCCCGTGTTTCTACATGCATGTTATTCTTTTTTAAGTCCACCGTGGAGCTTCATTCTTCTAGCACGGCAAGCAGGACACTCTCCGTCTCCTGAACCACCGCAGCATCCACCACCACCGATGGTCACTCGATAGATATGTCGGCATGCCAGGACAAACAAAATAGCAACTACTGCCACTACAGCATATACAGCGAAGTTCATTCTATTTCTCCTTTCCGCCAAGTAATAGCTAAGAGAACGGAATATTCGGATTTTCCGTCTCTAAAAATCAAGCCTTTGCCGATGCACCTTCTGGTAAATCATCTTTTGCCTTTGGCATAGGACGGCAGATGAAGTAGAGCGCAGCTAAGCAGAGAACAATGGCAATGCCTTGTGCAACACCAAAGGCTGCGTCATAGAAAAGCCAGCTTCCCAAGTTGTAAGCAACAAATGCCATGCAGTATCCCAGCATAATCTGGAAACCGATAGCCAAGGCAGCCCATTTCTTTTCGCCCATTTCACGAACGGTAGTCGCAATAGCTACAACACAAGGTGGATCGAAGAGGTTCAAAATCATGTAAGAGAAAGCTGCAATTGGGGTGAACATGCCAGCGATACCAGCCATGATTTCTTCGTCTTCTGCTTCTGCAGCGACACCATTCAAAACAGCCAAAGTACTCATAGCATTTTCTTTTGCCATTTCAGCAGAAATAACAGCAACGGCACCTTTCCAATCTCCCAATCCTAAAGGAGCGAAAATCCAAGCAATAGCATGACCGAAAGCAGCAAGCATGGAGTCTTCTACATCTTCTACCATTTCCAAGTCTGCACCAAAGGAAGAGAAGAACCAAATGATGACGCAAACTGCGAAGATAATAGTACCTGCTTTGATAATGAAACCTCTAGCTCTTTCCCACATATGAATCATAACGCCTTTGAAGGACGGGATATGGTATGCAGGAAGTTCCATAACAAATGGTGCCGGGTCACCAGCAAAGGCGCCGGTCTTCTTCAGAGCAATACCTGCAAGAACAATGACTGCAATTCCCAAGAAATACATAGCCGGTGCCATGAAAATGGAATCAGGGAAGAAGGTAGAAGTAATCATGGAAATGATGACTGCTTTTGCAGAGCATGGGATGAAGGTACAAAGCATGATAGTCATGCGACGATCACGCTGGTCTTCAATGGTACGGGTAGCCATGACAGCTGGCACACCGCAACCGCTACCGACCAGAATCGGAATGAAGGATTTACCCGAGAGACCAAATTTACGGAAAATACGGTCCATGATGAAGGCTACACGAGCCATGTATCCAGAATCTTCCAGGAGAGAGAGGAAGAAGAAAATGAGAAGAATCTGTGGTACGAAGCCAAGGACAGTACCAACACCACCGATGATACCATCAATCACCAAGCTAGAGAGCCAATCTGGTGCTTCAATAGATTCCATGAAATCGGTAGCTGCATCATTCACAATGCCGCCGAAGAAATCATCATTGACCCAGTCTGTCGCCCAGCCGCCTACGGTGGTGACAGAAATGAAATACACCAAAGTCATAATGATGAAGAAAATTGGAAGTGCTAAGATACGGTTTGTAACAATATGGTCAATCTTATCTGACACAGTCATAGAACCAGGAGCTCGTTTTTTCCGAATCACTTCCCCAATAATTTTGGCAATGTAAGCATAGCGCTGGTTGATGATAATGGATTCTGCATCGTCATCCAGTTCATCTTCACAGTCTTTGATATGCCCTTCCAGATGAGCCACTGTTTTAGGATCCAGCTGCAAAGCAGCAGTCGCATCCTGGTCTCTTTCAAAAACTTTAATAGCATACCAGCGAACAAATGCATCTTCTACTTTATCGGAGATACTTTCTTCGATGTGAGCGATAGCGTGTTCTACGCTTCCTGTAAATACAGAAGGCAGGCGAACCTGACGTTTTTCCTTCGCAGCTTCCAATGCTCTTTCAGCGGCTTCCTTACAACCAGTCCCTTGAAGGGCAGAGATTTCTACCACTTCACAGCCCAGTTCCTGTCCTAATTTCTTGGTGTCAATGGAATCCCCATTTTTCTTCACCAGGTCCATCATATTGATAGCCAATACCACCGGTAAACCAATTTCTACCAGCTGGGTGGTGAGGTACAGGTTTCTTTCCAGGTTGGTACCATCGATGATATTCAAAATGGCATCTGGCTGTTCATTCACCAAGTAATTTCTAGCTACTTTTTCTTCCAGTGTATAAGGAGACAAAGAATAAATGCCAGGTAAATCCTGAATAATGACATCTTTGTGGCCTTTCAATAGACCATCTTTCTTTTCTACTGTAACACCAGGCCAGTTCCCTACATACTGGGAACTACCGGTCAATTCATTGAACAGGGTTGTTTTACCACAGTTCGGATTGCCTGCTAAGGCGATTCGTATCGACATGACTGTAACTCTCTCCTTTGCTATGAAATTAGGCTCTAGTACTTGATCTATCAGCGACTAAAACCATTTTCATCCTTATATAACGCACCTTTTGTGCGCCTATAAACTATTCTACTTCGATGGCTTCTGCTTCATCTTTACGGATAGAAAGTTCATACCCGCGAACAGTAAGTTCAATAGGATCCCCAAGTGGTGCCACTTTGCGTACATAGACGTCTGCCCCTTTAGTGATTCCCATATCCATAATGCGACGGCGAGTCGGCCCATTCCCAGAAATTTTCTTAACCTTGACTGTAGCTCCCACAGCAACTTCTCTTAACGTCATTTCTATGCTCCTTTATATAATTTTGGTTGTTGTTGGTTGTTAATTATTGGTTTGAAAGAAGGAAACCAACAACTAACAATAAACAACAAGCTCTTAAAAGAAAATCCGCTCAGCCATGGTGCGATCCAATGCTACACGGCTTCCTTTAACCTGTACAATAAGATTTCCGCCCATCTGGCTAATAATCAATACTTCAGCATCAACAACAAATCCCAAATCTGCCAAGTGCTGACGAGTTTCATCTTTTCCAGAAATACGACAAATGGTTACTTTATCTCCTGCTTTGGCAAAAATCAAAGGCATCATAGGTCTCACCCCACCTTCTTTCATTGATAACGAATCTCGTTATTGCGGTAACATTATAATATTGCCATAACTTATTAGTCAATATAATAAAATTAATTTATAAGTTATCCCATTTTTTAATTATTACATTAGTCATATGAAAATTAGGATATATGCAAAATAATAATATTAGACATTACAAATTTTTTAATGCTATTAAACTAAATTATACAACTACAATCCAAGGGCTGAAAACACATATAGGAGCATGGAAATCCTACCACTACCAATTTCTGATGTTCAGTCTGTTGCGCCCAAACCTAGATAGAGATAGTATATTCCCTCTAAAAAACTAATACTTTCAACAACCGTTTTTATTTAAATAAAAACAAGAAATGTACTAGACTCTTTATGAGTAGCCATAGGAGCCAAAATATCCATCATCTAAAAATTGACTATTCCCAAATGGAGCAACCAAAAAGCTCTGATCGATTCATAATCCGAATCAATCAGAGCTTTTTGGTTGTCCTTTACGACAATTAGAAAGGCATTTACTTTTTACCTATCTTTTTCGCAAAAATTTCCGCATCTAATAGATCTTTTTCATCAGGATGCAAGCGATGGAATACAAGAAACTTACCATGACAATGAAAGGTACGAGTATCCATCGGAATATCTTTTCTCTCCAATATTTGCCTTGCCTCTCCATCCATTTTCTGACCGCTTGTCATAGAGGTACCAAAGAAAACCACTTTCCCGATTTGCTCTTTAGTAAGACTTTCTAGAAAAGCTTTCACATGCTTGTCCATATGACCCGCATACATGCCACTTCCTACAAAAAGTAAATTAACTTTTTTAGAAATTGGTATATCTGTGGTTTCTGCCTTCACACCAAGCTCTCTTGCCATCGCTTTAGCCACCTTAGCGGTAGCTCCATTGCGGCTGAAATATCTAACTGCAATCTCCATCATATAGCCTCTTTTCTAACTAATGATTGATTTTCTTTTATAGGTACAGAATCGATGAGGGATCTTGCCTTCTCCCTCTACTGCTTCTACCAACTGCCATTCCGCCGGATCAAAGGGAGGAAACCAGGCATCTCCCACATATTCTTTTTCAATTTCTGTGACATATAAAGTATCCGCTAAAGGAAGCAATTCTTTATACATATGTGCCCCACCAATGACAAAGTTTTCTCCTTCAGGAAGCACAGATAATAAATCTTTCACAGAATGAAAGAGACGTACCCCTTCTGGAGCCTGATAGGTCTTATTTTGGGTCAGAACATAATGAACTCTTCCTGGCAGTACTTTGGGTAGGCTTTCAAATGTTTTCCTTCCCATAATAATGGGATGTCCCATAGTCAGTGCTTTGAACCGTTTTAAATCATCTGGTAAATGCCATATCAATTGATTATCTTTACCAATCACACCATTACTGGCTTTGGCTACAATCATAGAAAGACTCATACGGAAACCTCCATGGCAATCTTATCGTGATGTTTGTAATCTACTAATTGAATATCTTCTGGCTTAAAATCATAGAAATTCTTGATAGTTGGGTTGAGTACCAATTTCGGTGCCTCATAGGCATCTTGCAATCGAGATAATTGCAGTTTCAGCTGCTCCACATGATTTTTATAAATATGTGCATTATTAATCACATGGGTAAATAATCCGGGACGCAAACCGCTCACCTGAGCAATCATACATACCAAGGCGGCATACTGGGCCATATTGAAAGGAATTCCCAGTCCCATATCTCCGCTTCGCTGCACCAGCATGCAGTTTAATCTACCGTCTTCAGACACATCCCACATAGTAAGAAACGCACAGGGATAGAGCGCCATATCCGGTAAATCTTTCACATTCCAAAGATCCACTACCATGCGCCGGCTCTGGGGATCTTTTTTTAGTGTCTCAAGCAACGTATCCACCTGGTGATACTTTCCTAATTGATACCCATAAGCCTTTCCTATCGTACCATCCTCTCTCATCCATTCATCCCACACATGACAATTCCATTTTTGAAGTAGCCTCACATCATTAGACTGTTTTTGCCAAATCCATAAAATTTCTTTGATTGCTGTTTTGAAAGCCACAAACTTGGTCGTTAAAATGGGAAATTCTTTTTCTAAATCAAATTGCATAATTTGATGTGGCAATTTATAAGCTGGCATTCCCGTCCGATTCTGTCCCAAAGCTCCTTGTGCTAGTATGTTTTGTACAATTCCTAAATATTCTTTATCTGCTAAACTCATGTACGTCTATCCTTTCCGCCCATAAAATTCTTGAGATATATCTAGCAAAATCATATTCACAGTAAAAATAAATAGGCCCTGCCTACAAAAGATGTCGACTCCCCTTGTGATGTTCATTCATCGCATTCTGCTTCCTACATGGCATGATTTAAATAAAATAACATATGTCTATGTACTAGTCACTCGATTCATTTCATCAAAATTTTTCATCGCTTTTGTAAATTCAGCCTGCCAAAAAGAAGGAACTTCCGTTAGATACTCCTTATTTCCTTCTGCCAATTTTTCCATAGTAGATTCTGCCAATATATCTTCTTCTGTGCTTCCTGTCCGTTTTGCTAATCGATCTCGTACTCTTTCTAAAAACATTTTTCGTTCTTCAAATAAGGGAGCATGGCTAGCTCTATGTTTCCCTTTTGCACCAGGAGGAAGAACTTTTTCTCCCTGTTCTAATACCTGTAAAAAAGCAGCTCCAAAATCTTCTGCTTTCTTCGGTCCTATCCCTTTGATTTTTTGCAATTCCTCTCGATTCCTAGGTCTCCTTAGTACCATAGTTTGTAACTGTTCATCCGTCAATATGCGATTTTTCTTCACTTTTCTTCGAGAGGCCAAATAATCTCTATATCTTTTTAAACTATCTAATAATCCATCTTCCCAGTGCTTACCTTTTGCTTCTTTTCCTTCTTCTATAGGCGCTGCAATAGCAGACAAAAATCGCTGCCCATATTTCTGCAACTTAAATGCACCTACCCCATGGACTTTAGCCATAGCCTCTAATGTTTGTGGCTTACTCAATGCCATAGATTCTAATGTGGCATCAGAAAAAACAACAAAAGGTGGCACATGCTCTTCCTGGGCAATCTGGCTCCGCAATTGTCGCAATTTTTCATACAAGGAAGTCCTTCGTACAGCACCTCCATCCACATGTCTTTCTACGGCAGCCTCGGCCATCACTTCATCAGCTCCCAAAGCAAGTCCATACACATCAGCCTTACCTGCCAGAACCAAACGAGCTTTATCTGTCAATTTTAGAGTCGGATACGGCGCTCCTTCTCGCTTTAAATATCCATCGGCCACTAAACTGTTTAAAGCACTTTTGATATGTGATACTTTTTCAAAAGATAATTTGCCATAAGTAGGTACTTGGGAGAATCCTTTTTCCAAAATCGCCTTAGAATGGCTTCCTTTTAAAATATCTGCAATCAATGTAGCCCCAAAATGTTCCTGCAAAGACTGTACGGTTCGAAACATCAATGTGGCCACATCTGTCATTTTGACACGGGCTTTAGCACTTTCACAATTTCCACAATGTCCACAAGGTTTTGTAATCTTCTCTCCAAAATAAGAAAGTATATAATTCCTAAGGCATGACGTAGTTTGACAATAGTCAACCATACCATTGAGTCTATCATAGTCCATCATACGCTGTTCTTCCGACTGCGTTCCTTGTTCGATAAGATAACGCTGGATTCCCGCATCTTGTCCATTGTACAACAGAATGCATTCTGCTTTGGAACCATCACGACCAGCACGTCCCGCCTCCTGATAGTAGGACTCCAGATTTTTAGGCATTTGATAATGAATGACATAGCGCACATTGCTTTTATCTATTCCCATGCCAAATGCATTGGTAGCTACCATGACAGGGGTATGATCAAAAGAAAAATCTTCCTGTGCCTTTTTTCTAGCCCAATCCTCCATACCTGCATGATATCTTCCCGCTTTGACGCCTGCCTGGCAAAGCATATCCCAAACCTCATCTACTGCCTTTCTAGTAGCACAATAAATGATACCGCTTTCTGCACTATGAGCCTTCACATAGCGAAGTACAAAATCGCCACGATTCGCTCCATGAATGACCCGAAAAGATAAATTAGGACGATCCAGTCCCGTGCGAAATACCTTTGCCTTGGTAAGCCCTAAGCTTTGCTTCATATCCTTTTCCACTAAAGGAGTAGCCGTGGCTGTAAAAGCTGTCACCACTGGTCTTTGCGGAAGCCCATCAATAAATGATTTGATTCTCCGATAAGACGGTCTAAAATCATGTCCCCACTGAGATACACAGTGGGCTTCATCTACCACAATCATAGATAAAGGTACTTTGGAAAGGCATTGAGTAAAATAGGAAGGTTCCAATTTTTCAGGAGCCATATATAATAACTTAATCCGCCCACGATATAAATTCCGAAGCCGCTCGATAGATTCTTCATATGGCACAGTACTATTGACAAAAGAGGCTGGTATCCCCTGTTCATTGAGTGCCTCTACCTGATCTTTCATCAAAGAAATCAAAGGAGAAATAATCACACTTCCATAGGGAAATAAAAGCGCTGGAATCTGAAAACAAATCGATTTGCCAGCTCCCGTAGGCATGATAGCCAGTACATCTTGACCAGATATAATGGTAGAAATCACCTCTTCTTGTACTGGTCTAAATGATTCATAGCCAAAATATTGTTTTAGCACATCTCGTGGCCCCATGAATAAGTCTTCCTTCCCCGGTGTAATTCATCTAATAATATCGTTATTCATTATATCATATATCCTTATATAAAATACGACACCAGAAAACCAATCCGACTCCTTACCATTCGATCCATAAAAAGAAAAAATGCAAAGCGTCTGCTATTTATACTTCCTATCATGAAGATTTAAAATCCTTTGACTAGAATGATCATGCATGAATCATCATGAAAATAACTTGTAACATAAGAGTTCTACAACTAAGTCGTGATTTACTTTTCGTAAATGGTTGACATTATATTCAGTACATCATAAATATATTTCTATTCCTCTATGATTTTTGTATCAGATATAGTAAACTTATATATAAGATACGTTATATATAAGTAATTTATAAAAAAAGGAGGATTTTATGAACCTGTTATTTACCGCAGCCATTGTTGTTTGGGCAGCATGGTTAATCCTAAAAAAGTACAAAGCCCAAACGGTTCTATTTATCGCAGGAGCCATTTTACTTTCCGGTTCCATGATCATGAACTGGGGCACTATCCTACCTGCTGGAAAAAGTACGGGGATGTGGAGTTTTGATCTCTTTGAACTCATCCGCAATCTATTTTCCAACCGGCTTGCTGGTCTCGGCCTCAACATTATGGCAGTCGGCGGTTTTGCGAGGTATATGGACAAAATTGGTGCCAGTAATGCCCTGGTTAGCTTAGCCATTCGTCCATTGATGATGTTAAAATCCCCCTATATTGTCATGAGCGCCTGCTGGGTATTGGGTATGTTTTTAGGGCTAGCCATTAATAGTGCCTCTGGACTGGCTATGCTTTTGATGGTTACTATGTTCCCTATCCTGGTTGCTTTAGGTGTATCTCGCATTTCTGCCACCGCAGCTATTGCCACCACCTTATGTCTAGACTGGAGTCCTTCAGATACGGGTACCATCTTTGCAGCAGAAATCGCAGGATTTGATCCTGTAGTCTACTGGCACACTTTCCAAATTCCTATCGCTTGTTTAGTCATCCCTTGCGTTGCTGTAGCTCATTATTTCACCCAAAAAATCATGGACAAGAGAGACGGACACGTCATGCACGTGTTAAACCCTAATGAGATTAAAGTCCATGCAGATACAGAAGAAGAAAAGAAAGCCATTACCAGCCATCCGCCCAAATTATACGCTCTTTTACCAATTATCCCTTTGGCATTGATTCTTACATTCTCTCCTTTATGTATCACCACGGTCAAAATGAATATCATTATGGCTATGTTTATTGGTACCACCATCGGTATGATTTGCCAGGCCATTCGTACTAAAGATCTTAAAGAAACTTTTGCTGAATTACAGATTTTCTTCGATGGAATGGGTCGCCAACTTTCCAATGTCATCACCATCATCATTGCTGGTGAATTCTTTGCCAAAGGCCTTACATCCACAGGTTCCATTGATGCCATGATTCATGGGGCGCAAACCACTGGATTTGGTGGCACTGGCCTCACTTTAGTTATGATTGGTATTATTGCAGTATGCTCTGTCATCATGGGGAGTGGCAATGCTCCATTTTTTGCCTTTGCCAATTTAGTTCCTGCCATTGCAGCCAAAACTGGCATTGCCGCTTCATTTATGATTCTTCCCATGCATCTCATTGCTAGCTCCGCTAGAGCCATTTCTCCTATCACTGGTGTAATCATTGTAGCCAGCGGTATGGCAGGTATCAGTCCGTTTGAATTAGTAAAGCGCACTGCCATTCCTATGATTGTATCTTGTCTCCTTATCGTGATTGGTGATTTTATCATCTTTGGATAATGACCTAAAACCTGCCGCATGACACGGCAGGTTTTATTTTTAGTTTCACGAAAAAAATATGATACAATAGAAATATATGAATCACAACATTTACAAGTAGCATAGGAGGCATTATGAATCAAGAACATATCTTAGCAGATTTTACCGAACTGGTTTCTATAGAAGTACATTCCCGACAAGAACGCGCAATTGCTGATGTACTTACAAAAAAATTAAAAGATGTAGGACTCACAGTCACTGAAGACCATGCAGGAGAAATCCTTGGTGGTAATGCGGGAAATCTATATGCTTTTTTACCAGGAAATGTGGATAAAGAACCTATCCTTTTCTCTGCCCACATGGATCGCGTAGGCAATCACGGTCATATTCATCCCATCATTGATAAGGAAAAGGGAATCATCACCTCTGATGGCACTTCTATTTTGGCCGGTGATGACATCGGTGGTGTATCTGCCATTTTAGCTATGCTTAGAGAAGTGAAAGAGAAGAAAATTCCCCATGGCCCCATTGAAGTTGCTTTTTCTATTTGCGAGGAAACTGGTGTGGAAGGTTCTCGGCAATATGATTTCACCCAGTTTAAATCCAAATGCGGCTTTGTATGTGATGCCTCTGGCAAAGCAGGTACTATTGTGCTAGCAGCACCAAGTAAAGGAAGAGTGACTTTGACGGTTCATGGAAAAACAGCCCACGCTGGAAACGAACCGGAAAAGGGACTTAATGCATTAAAAGTAGCTGCTGATTTAATTATGCATCTCCCTGATGGCCGGCTTTCTCCTGTATCTACGGCTAATTTTTCCATCATCCATGCAGGAGAGGCCACCAATGTGGTTTGTGATAAGGTCACCATCACCGGAGAG
>DJPC01000083.1:6151-18838 GCA_002439665.1 Dialister sp. UBA6422 | reverse complement strand
GTTATTGGTTGTTAGTTGTTGGTTATTGGTTGTTAACCTCAAATAACAGTTGGAGTTATGATGAAATCTCTTCGTCCTCTTCCTCAAAATCCCTGGGCTCTTTTGCCATTTATTCTTTTTATTACCATCTACTTAGGTGCTGGATTATATTTTCAGCTCCAGGGCGTGGATATGGCTTTTTACCAATTCCCTTCGGTGACCGCCATGTTCATTGCCGTCCTTTCTGCCTTTTGCCTAGGCCGTGAACCTATTATGTACAAGTTTGGTATCTTTGCCAAAGGAGCAGCCAATGAGAATGTGATGGCCATGCTTATGATCTACATCTTAGCCGGTGCCTTTTCTGCTACTGCTGCAGCCATGGGAGGACAGCAAGCTACCGTATCCTTAGGACTCGCTTTGATTCCTTCCTCCTATCTCACGGCTGGCATTTTTCTGATTTCTGCTTTCATGGCCACGGCTACTGGTACTTCAGTAGGAACGGTAGCAGCCATTGTCCCTATTGCTTCTGGCATCGGCATAGAAAGCGGTATCGATGTGCCTTTCATTGTGGCAGCCTGTGTGGGCGGTGCCATGTTTGGCGATAATCTCTCCATGATTTCTGATACCACCATCGCTGCTACCCGCACCCAGGGATGCGAACTGAAAGATAAATTTAAAGTGAATGTATTTATCGCTTTGCCAGCCGCATGCATGACCCTTGTTCTCTTATTGATAGTAGGAAAACCTGGACAAGAAACTGTTACACTAGGGACTATTTCATTCCTGCAAGTGATTCCTTATCTGGCCGTATTGATATTGGCCCTCTTAGGGGGCAATGTATTTCTCGTACTCACTTTAGGCATATTCTTAGCTGGCGGCATCGGTCTATATGAGGGAAATCTAACGATCATTTCTTTTGCCCAAAGCATTTGGAAAGGATTCACTTCTATGAATGAAGCCTTTTTCTTAGCTCTTTTCTGTGGCGGTATTTCAGAAATGATCACCCACTATGGAGGCATCGTTTGGTTAATTAACAAATTGAATTCTTTCATCCATGGTAGCCGCAGTGCACAACTAGGTATATCTGCTCTCGTCTCCCTCATCGATTGTGCCACTGCCAATAACACAGTCGCCATTATCGTCTCCGGTGATGTGTCAAAAAAAGTCAGTCATACTTATGACGTGGACCCTCGTCTTTCCGCGTCTCTCTTGGACATCTTTTCCTGTGTCTTTCAAGGCATTATCCCCTATGGTGCCCAGCTTCTAACAGCTGCCGCATTGGTCACCCAAAGCGGATTTTCATTAAATACCTTGGATATCATTCCTTACATGTGGTACTGCTTCCTTCTAGCCGCTTCAGGTATTCTTTCTATTTTCTTCCGTTTTCCCCGGTTCGTATATCGGAGACTGGAGACTGGAAATGAGGGAAAAGCGTAAACGGTATCACACAAAAGTAAACGGTAACTAGTGAGTAGACATAGGATATGGTAACTCTTTGAAACTAACAACCAGTAACCCTCAACTAGAAGCTCAAATATATTTTGGAAAGCAAAAAGGAGCTGTGACAAAATGCCTTCACATTTTGTCACAGCTCCTTTTCTCTTAATGATAGATGGCATTTTGGTGATGAGCCAAAGCACTATCTATCTTTTTTAATTTTTCATTCCCAACTGTTCTTTCAAATACCACTTGGCATTCAGGTAGAATATCTTTTCAATCTGATCATCAGTAAATCCTCCCTGGGACAATCCTAAGGCCAATTTATCCATTTGGGAAGCATCTTCGATTTCCAGTGTAGGTTGGATACCATCAAAATCAGTGCCAATAGCCAATACATCATCACCGCCTATATCACGGATATGCTGGGCATGGCGAACTACATTTTCCACCTTGGTGATTTCTGTATCTCCCGTAAAGTGATTGGAAAAATTCAGTCCAATGAGACCTCCTTTTTCAGCAAAAAGACGAATTAAGGGATCGCTCAAATTTCTCTGGTGTGGTGTAACAGCCCGGGCATCTGAATGGGATGCCACAGGTGGCAAGGCATGGCTTCTTAAGATTTCTTCCGTGCCTGTATCATTCAAGTGGCTGGTATCCACAATCATTCCCATGCGATTCATGGCTTCGATCACTTCCCAGCCAGCAGGTGTAATCCCTTTACCTTCCCCTTCCTGCCCATTAGGGAAAGCCAATTCATTGGCATAGTTCCAGGTGAGAGTCATCAGACGAACGCCATCATGATACACTTCTTGCAGCTTATCCAAACTGCCACCGATGACTTCTCCTCCCTCGATAGAGAGCATAGCGCCGATTTTTCCTTCTTTTTCGCAAGCAGTAATATCACTGGCTTTTAAAATGGGACGGATGGTATCCTTATTGGCTGCTATTTCCCGCTTATAGACTGCTAAAATTTTCTTGTAATATTCCCAAGGCTTTTCTTCATTCTTCTGGTCATACCAGATAGCAAAATCTTGGATGAAACATTCTCCTTTTTGCAGTTTGGAAATATCTATTTCGCAATTATTTTTTGCTAGATTTCCTCTTTCTGGATGGAGTGCCAGCTCCGTCATGGTATCACAATGTAAGTCAATGTATTTCATAATGGTTTACCTTCTTTACTTTGAAATGAAGTGATTGATCACCAGTCACTCACATCATAACGCAAAAACCGGCTGGAAACAATGTTTCACGTGAAACATATTTCTAGCCGGTTTTTGATTTCCTAATGACTTCCTAGTGACAAGTCACTAGTCACCCATTATTCTCCTTCTTCTTCCAATACGTGAGCGCAGCGTGCACAAACATGTGGATGTTTCGGATCGGAGTTTACATCAGCAGAGCGTTTCCAGCAGCGTTCGCATTTTTCAAGGGTGCAAACAGCTACACTGGCTTTGACAGTACCTTCTTCATTGGTTGCTGCATTTTCTGGTGCGGCAGCAGTGCCTTCTACTACATGAGCCTGGGAAACAAGCAGGAAATCTGCCAGTTCTTTTTCCATAGCTTTCACGGTTTCATAGGCTTCACCATCAGCATATACAGTCACTTCTGCGTCCAGCGGATGACCAATGGTCTTTGCCTGGCGTGCTTCTTCCAAAGCTTTCATAGCTACGGTACGGATAGTCAGACGTTTTTTCCATTTTTCATCCAGTGCCTGGTCCAGATAAGCTTTATTGACCTTCGGCATATCTGCCATATGAACGGACCATTCTCTTTCTTCCTTATTAGGAAGTGCCTGCCAAACTTCTTCAGAGGTGAAGCAGAGAACTGGTGCTACCAGACGAACCAGGGTAGTCAAAATTTCGTACATAGCAGTCTGTGCACTTCTTCTCAGTTTGGAATCTGCTTTTTCTGTGTACAGACGGTCTTTAATGATATCCAGGTAAATAGCGGAAAGATCTACGGTGCAGAAATTATGAACTGCATGGTACATCACATGGAATTCATAATCTTCATAGGCTTTAAGGACAGTTTCCTTCACCTGTTCCATACGGAGCAGTGCCCATTTATCCAATTCTTCCATATCTGCATAAGCTACAGAATCTGTCTTCGGATCGAAATCAGAGAGATTGCCTAAGAGATAACGGAAGGTATTTCTGATCTTTCTGTATACATCACTCATGGATTTGATGATCTTATCAGAAAGACGAACATCGCCCTGATAGTCTACAGAAGAAATCCAAAGACGCATCACGTCAGCGCCGTATTTATTGATCACATCCTGAGGAGCTACTACGTTGCCTACGGACTTGGACATCTTTCTGCCTTCCCCGTCCATGGTAAAGCCATGGGTCAAAACAGCCTTGTACGGTGCATGACCATTGACTGCTACAGAGGTCAAAAGGGAAGAATGGAACCAGCCGCGGTGCTGGTCAGAGCCTTCCAGATAAAGGTCGCATGGATAAGACATATCTTTCCAAGATTCTTCCTGTGGCTGTTTCAAAACGCCGTTCCAGGTAGAACCAGAGTCGAACCATACGTCCATGATATCTTTTTCTTTGTGGAAATGGGTGCCACCGCAATGTGGGCACTTGAATCCTTCCGGCAAAAGTTCTTCTGCGCTATGGGTCCACCAAGCATCGGTGCCTTCTTTTTCTACAATATCTTCCACTTTCTTCATGGTTTCTGGAGTGATAATCCATTTGCCGCAGTCATCGCAGTAGAAAGCAGGAATCGGCACGCCCCAGGAACGCTGACGAGAAATACACCAATCCTGACGGTCACGAATCATATTGTACAGACGGTCATGACCCCAAGACGGAATGAAACGAGTATCATCGACAGCTTTCAAAGCTTTATCGCGGAAATCATTGATGGATGCAAACCACTGGTCGGTAGCTCTATAGATGACTGGTTCTTTGCAGCGCCAGCAATGAGCGTACTGATGGTGAATGGATTTCTTACCAAGCAGATGACCTTCATGAGCCAGAGCGGAAATGACCGGGCCTTCGGCTTCCCAAATGGTCTTACCCTGCAGGAATTCACCAGCTTCAGCGGTCATGCGGCCCTTTTCGTCAACGGGGCAAACGATAGGCTGGTGCAGTTTGCCAGCATTTTCATAGGTTTTGTACACTTCAAAGTCATCCACGCCGTGACCAGGAGCGGTATGAACGCAGCCAGTACCAGCATCCAATGTAACATGGTTGCCTTCCAGTACATAAATGGTTCTGTGGTATACATCATTCAGTGGATGTTGGAAAGTAGCGAGATCAAATTCACTGCCCAGCATTTCACGGCCTACGAATTCATAATCTTCTACTTTGCAATCCGCAAGAGCTGCCGGAGCCAGTTCCTTATTCATCAGATAGTATTCATCAGCAGCTTTATTATGTACCCAAACATAAGTAAATTTCGGGTTTACACTGATGTAGCAAGAAGCAGGGATGGTCCATGGGGTAGTGGTCCAAATAACAGCAAAGACTTTGCTCTTGTCCACACCTTCCGGTTCCAGGCCATGTACATCAATCATTGGATATTTAACATAAATAGATGGGGATTTTCTATCTTTATATTCAATTTCTGCTTCAGCCAGTGCCGTTTCGCAATGAGGGCACCAGTATACGGCTTTTTTACCTTTGTAAATATAGCCCTTGTTGGCCATTTCACCGAAAACTTCCAGTTCCTTGGCTTCCAGATGAGGGTCAAAGGTAACATAGCGATGTTCAAAATCACCCACTACGCCCATACGGATGAAATCAGCTTTCTGGATTTCGATCCATTTTTTAGCATAAGCCAAACATTTTCTTCTAAGTTCCAGTGGAGTCATGTTGGCACGGTCTTCCCCAGAATCCTTCAGAACCGCATATTCGATAGGAAGTCCATGGGTATCCCAGCCTGGTACATAAATGGATTCATTGCCGGCCATATGGCGATATCTAACAATGATATCCTTCAGAGTTTTATTCAGTGCATGGCCGATATGAATCTTGCCATTCGCATAAGGCGGGCCATCGTGAAGTACGAAAGTAGGAGCTCCGTCTTTCTTTCTCTTTTCAATTCTCTTTTCATACAAATGATTCTGCTGCCAGAATTCCACAAATCCCGGTTCTTTCTTCGGCAGATTGCCGCGCATCGGAAAATCAGTCTGCGGCAAGTGCAAAGTTTTGCTGTAATCCATGTTGTTCCTCCTAGTGAAATGTGTCTCTATGGAAATACCTACTTAAAATAAACATTGCGGTATTGTTGTCGGTTGTTAGTTGCTGGTTATCGGAAATACCCAAACAACCAGCAACTAACAACCAACAACAAATTTCATAAAATAAAAAAATCCCGCCCGACAAGGGGCGAGAAATATTCCCGTGGTACCACCCTAATGACCTTTCGGCCACTCGGCACAGTTAACGATGTCCCGTCAAGGCTTTTCTTCCTTGAAGCTCCGAAGTGATCCATTCACATGCTCATTGCCTTCCTTCCACCAATGGAAAGCTCTCTGGAAATTAGTTTCACGTGAAACGTCTTCATCTACGCTTGTATAACGCTTTCCATTATATATATATTAGAGAAGGAAGTCAAGGAGTTTTTGGGTAACTATTGAATACAGGTTAGAGGACCAAGTTTACTAAGAAATATATATCATATGAAACATTTTACATTCTATCTCTTGGCCTAGTCGTTTTCTTTATATTCGTCAAATACATCCCCATCTATTTCTTTCAACTGAAAAGATTTGCGGACTCTACAGCCAAAATTATATTCATTCATATATTGTGAGAGTTTTTCTCCATCAATCAATATAATATGTTGTTTCTTAGCATATTCTTTTGCAGGCATAGAAAAGTTAGATGTGGTAACAAATAAACCATGTCCATTTTTCCCAGCAATGGCACCACCAAAAGCAGTTAATTCTTGATATCCTACTACATGATTACGCCCCCAATGCTTTGCTTGCACGTATATCAAATTAAAGCCAAGTTTATCTTCCATAATAATTCCATCTATACCACCATCGTGAGATTTTGGTGTAGTTCTTGATGAATCTTTAAATTGTCCATATCCCATTTTAACCATCAAATCAAGTACCATTTGCTCAAAAGCCGTATCAGATAAATGCATGACTTCATCCAATAAATCACTTTCTAGTTTTTTGTTGATATTTTCATAGGAGTTTTCAAAAATATCATCTGGTGTTTTAGCAGTTTCATTGGTTGATATAGAATCAATTTCCTTACGATTTATAAAACTTTGAAAGCCAGCAAATTGCGACAAATAATTTTTATCAATAGTAGGCGGATTCTCTTGTAATACCTTTTTCCCTATTGGGGTAATAGCGTATATCCCACGAGCTATTCGAGCAATCAACTCCGCTTTATAAAGATACGTACACGCCCACCCGACTCTATTAGCAAAAATCGGCACCCGTTGACTTGCAAGCAATTCTTTTACTTCTTCTGTAGTCAAATGAAATTCATTTTTCATTGCTTCACGAATTTCTTTCACATTGGCTTGCGTCACTGTCCCTAAAAACCGCAAAATAGGTTTCTGGAATTGATCATAAGTTGGTAAACTCATAGAATTCTCCCCTAATTTTTACTCCACTATGCTATATATCAAGATGATGCCTACTGCTAAAACCCCATCTATTCCTTATTTCTTTAGTTTAACAAGATTTTTCACTTCTCATGAAGGCAAGCACTTCCCCTATATTTTCTACAGCTTTTACGGTAAGTGCCATGTCAGATACCCCCAGGTCGCTTTGATTTTCTTTGGGAAGAATAATACCTTTCATCCCCGCCTGCTGGGCACCAAAGGCTTTTTCTTGGATACCCCCTACGGGTTTTACATCTCCAAAGAGAGAAATCTCACCAGTAACGGCATAATCTTGCCGCAAAGGAATCTGTTCTATGGCAGATAAAATAGCGCAGGTGATTGCGCAGCCCGCAGAAGGGCCATCTATATTGCCGCCTCCTATGATATTGATATGAAGGTCATAATCAGAAAGTCGTTTCCCCGTAAGGCTTCGCACCACAGAAGCAGCGGTCACCACAGAATCTTTGGCCATAGAACCTGCCGTTTCATTAAAATGAATCGTTCCCTTCCCTTTTTCTTCTGCCAAAAAGGCCTTGGCTTCGATTTCGATGGTACTTCCTAAATAGCCGGAAACTCCAAGNNATTTCGATGGTGCTGCCCCAATAGCCTGCCACACCGAGGCCGTAAATGTGTCCCACTTTCGGCGTGTCGGACGCTTCTTTTTTCACCCATGGGGAAAGCCGGCTGGCTCGGGCGGTTTCTTCCATCAGGTCTTTGGAAATATGGATGTCCGTTGTATTTCCTTTTTCGTACACCGCCAAGCTATAGGCATCGGCCAGAAGATTCACCGCTTTTCTCCCTTCCATAGTATAGGTACTGATAGTATCTGCCACCCCTTCCTCCAAGGTGACATTCAGTTTCTTTGCCGCATTTTCTACGATTTGTTTCACATGACAGGGCTGCAAGGGGTCAAAGAAGATTTCAGCACACCGGGAACGAATAGCCGGACTGATTTCTTCTGGACTTCTGGTGGTCGCACCAATCAAAATAAAATCCGCCGGAGCACCTTCTTGAAAGAGTTTTTTGATATACCCGGGCACTTGAGGGTTGTCTTCATCATAGTAGGCTGACTCGAAATATACTCTTTTATCTTCTAGCACTTTTAAAAGTTTATTGAGCATCATGGGATCCAATTCCCCGATTTCATCAATAAAAAGAATCCCTCCATGGGCATCGGTGACAAGCCCAGGCTTTGGTTCTGGAATCCCAGCGTCAGCCAATTCTTTTTGTGCCCCTTGATAAATAGGATCATGGACAGACCCGATCAGAGGATTGGTCATATCCCGACTATCCCAGCGAAGAGTCGTACCGTCGCACTCTACAAAAGGCGCCTCTTTTCCAAAAGCGGTGTAGGATAATTGCTTTGCCTCTTCCAAAACCAACCTAGCTGCCGTGGTCTTTCCTACGCCAGGAGGACCATAAAGGAGAATATGCTGCGGGTAAGGGGAAGAAATGCGAGAGGCCAAGGCTTTCACTGCTCTATCTTGACCAATGATATCGGATAGGGTTTGCGGACGTACCACTTGCATGGCTGAAGCAGTGAGTTTCACCCTGTCCATGGCTTCTAATTTTTCTAAGCGGTGCTGATTCTGCGGCGTTTCTACAGTTCCGGTCTCTTCTTCAATGATTTCCCGACGGATATCATTCACATATTCTTCATGTCTTTCTTCCAAACGATCCGTAATTTTTTGTGCCAGCTGCCGTTCCACTGCTTGACGGGCCAATATATCTGCTAATTTATCGGCTAATTTATCCAAGATCCCAGGAATTTCTTCATCCGTAGGTTGGCGGGTATATTCCTGGCTTTCTAAAATCAGACGCTCCATACCAATGAGACGAATCCGGGGATTTTCATCATGCATATATTTGACTGCATTGTACTGACTGGCTTGCACAATGATTTGTTCTTGTCCCATGGCACTGGCATAGATACTGTAAATGGCATTGAGCTGTCGATTGAGTTCAGCATCATCTATACTACTGCCATCGATTTGGTTTTTAAGACGACTAATCAGGTCTTTTACATCTTCCATAAATCTGCTTCCTTTCCCATATCATACAGTAAGGAGTTAGGAACGAGACGTGATGGTCGTAGCACACAATCCATAACGTGCCACTTTTTATATTTCTCCCCACCATGGTATATTCTTATGATAGCACAAAAATACAACAGGAAATATATGGATAACGCGCCAGCACCATGTCTCCCTGACCACTTTCTTTCTGTCTTGCCAAATCCCCTATTCTGTCATAAGATAGAACCGTCAGGAGGAAGGCATGACAAAAGTAGAAGAATTAAAAAATACCATCATCCGTCTTGTCACAGAAAAAGGATATCCAGCAGAGCTGGGATTACTGATGGCAGCTCAGTTAGGCACTGAATATACCATGAATCGCATGATAAGCTACCTGACCCATGTCACACCAGGCAGCGCAGAAGAAATGGTGGATGAAATGCTAGCCATCTCAGCTGATAGAGATTTCTTCATGGAAAAGAAGAAATCAGAACATTATCAGAAAAAATATAATGAAATACTATGGAATGCTAAAAACGAATAGGTACTGCTCACGTTTTTAAACATCTGCTATAAACACATAGGCTAAGGAGGTTATATTCATGAAAACCATTTACACCAAGCATGCCCCAGCGGCTATCGGGCCTTATTCCCAGGCTAAAAAAGTGGGAGATTTCCTTTTCCTTTCCGGTCAGATCGGCATCGATCCCGAAGAAGGTAAAATCGTCGATACCACATTGGAAGGCCAAGCAGAGCAAGTTTGTCAAAACATTGAAGCCGTGCTAAAGAAAGCTGGCTGCACCATGGATGATGTGGTAAAGACCACTTGTTTCCTAAAAGACCTTTCTGGGTTTGGCACGTTCAATGACATCTACGCGAAGCATTTCATTAGTAAACCCGCCAGAAGCTGCGTAGAAGTCTCTAATCTGCCAGCAGGAGCGCTGTGCGAAGTGGAAGTAGTGGCGTATAAGAAATAGTAAGGAGTGAAGGGGATGATTTGATGTATACCTTCTATCCCCTTTACTAGGCCGTAATTTGTTTGTGCAGTATTTTGATGTTTCAGAATCATTCTTTTTTGCCAACTGTTTCAATAAAGCAATCACTCATTTGATCCACCCCCCATAGAATATGGTATTTAATCGTGAAAGGAAGAACTGATACCTATGGATTTCAACACGTTATGTACCGGTTGCCGGACCTATCGCCGTTTCACCCAAGAAGCCATTCCGGCAGAAATTTTAGATGAGCTCATGGACAATGTACGCCTTGCCAATAGTGCCATGAATGGACAAGTATTGCGTTATGTATTGGTTAAGGATAAGAAATTGGTAGCCGCCATGCAGCCTATGATTCACTGGGCTGGCGCGCTTCCCCCGGAATTAGGTACTCCAAAAGTAGGCGAGCAACCTACAGCTTTTGTTATGATTTGCAAAGATGGCAAAGCCAATCCTTGGAGTGATATTGATGTAGGCATTGCAGCGCGCACCATTACTCTTGATGCTTACTCCCATGGCATCGGATCTGCTATGTTAGGTGCTGTAGAATTTGCAAAAATGAAAGACCTTTTGAAACTTCCAGAAAATTGGAATCCTCGTCTTCTCATCGCCCTTGGCTATCCAGGATGCAAGAGTACCATCGTCGATGTTCCAGAAGACGGTGCTATCAAATATTTCCTGGATGAAAATAAAAACTACTGCGTCCCCAAAAGAAAACTAGAAGATATTTGCATTAAGAAATAAATATTCCATATAAAACGGCACTCTAATGGAGTGCCGTTTTATATGGAATATAGTTCCAAGAGACAGTGTATAAAAGGGTGTCTTTCATCACTTCTCACTATTTCTATGCAATTTCAAATACCACTGTCACATGACTTTCCATTTTGGCATCTCCAGGATCCAAAGGAGTAGATTCGTCTTCAGCACTTCTAGCTGCCATCAGATTGTTTTTCATCACCCGGTATGGCACTACATTGTGGCTATCTTCACTAACGGAAATCACATTGACCACGCTGCGTCCTAAAGCGGCTGCCATGATATTGGCTTTGCGAAGAGCATCAGCGGTGGCCTCGCGAAGAGCCTGGTCTTTATATATTTGAGAATTTTTGACTGAAAAATCGATGGAATCGATCCGATTGGCCCCAGCAGCCACAGCCGCATCCATGATATCCCCTGTCTTATCTAAACGAGATACCTCTACATTCATAGAGTTGGTGCAACTATACTTTGTATTTTTTACCCGTCCTTTATCATCATATGTATTTTGCGGATATACTTGGTAATTGGAGGTTTCAATCTTAGATGCATCCGCCCCTGAAGAGATGACCGCATGGCGCACGGCAGTCATGGTATTGGCATTTTCCCGTACAGCTGCTTTTACATTAAGAGAACTAGTTTCTACAGATAAGTGAATGGTAGCCATATCACTTTTAGCCGTCACAGTGGATTCTCCCGTGACGGTAAGGCTTCTACGAGGTGCCTCTTCCGCGTTAGCACTTATGCAAGATATAGAAAGAACCGCTGCTGTCATCAGTGCTATTACTTTTTTATTCATAGAAAAATACCCCCTTGTACATAATTGACTCTCGGTCATTTCCTGTATTATAAAGTGTATCCATCTATGTGTCAAGAGGAATCAAGTACTATATACAGTTTGTGTCTTTGACTATCCCCCCTGCTATTCTCAAATGTTGTATGCCATCCTAATGAAACAATTTTCTTCCTATTCTCCAGTAGCTATAAAATCTAACCACCAGCCATTAGTTTTCTCTTCCCCAGTTCCACCGCTCCAATCAGGCCGGACTGATCCCCTAGCGCAGGTGAAACGATATAGGTATCCATGTGGTGCAAAATCACATCAGAAGCAATATAACCGTTAAGATATTGTTGTACCTGTTTCCGTATCAAAGGAAACAGGCTTTTTTGATGCATTACACCACCTCCTAAGATGATCCGTTCTGGAGAATAGCAATAAATCAGATTAGCAATGCCCTGGGCAAGATAAAAGGCTTCCATATCCCACACCTCTTGACGGAAAGAGAGATTTTCCCCTTTTTCTTTCCACCGCTCTTCAATCGCTGGGCCAGAGGCATATCCTTCCAAGCATCCCCCGTTCCCTATGCTTTCTTTATGAAAAGGACAATGCCCTTCATAGGAATCTTGGGGGTGACGTATCATCAGCATATGGCCCGCTTCTCCATGCATGAGTCCATGAATCAAATGACCTTCTATATAGGTACCTACCCCGATACCTGTCCCGACGGTCATATAAGTCACTACATCAAGTCCTTTTCCTGCTCCATACACGGCCTCTCCCAAGACCGCACCATTCACATCGGTATCAAAAGCCACAGGAATCCCCAAAGCTTTTTCAAAGGGATGCACCAGATCCACTTCCTGCCATCCCTCTTTTGGCGTGGCTTTGATGGATCCATAGGTGGGTGAATTGGGATGTACATCGATAGGACCAAAGGTCGCAATCCCCAAAGATTGGATGGGATACTTTTTAAAATAGGAAATCGTCTCTCCAATGACTTCTCTAGCTGTTGTCGTGGGAAACCGGACCTGATCTTTGATAGTCACACGTCCATCCTTCACTTCTGCTACACCGCAGACGATCTTCGTCCCCCCTGCTTCTATACCACCGATTAACATAGCACGCCTTCTTTCTT
>DJPC01000083.1:3750-6098 GCA_002439665.1 Dialister sp. UBA6422 | reverse complement strand
TGTTTCACGTGAAACATTCTAGGAATAGTTCTCAATAGCGAAATACTATATAGCGCTCTCCTTCTTGCTCCTGACTTTCTCTTCTATATCATGTTCATCACAAAGGGGTATCCCTCTAGAAAAAAGCGCTTCTGCCAAGATTCCTTTCCCTGGAATCTTTTTCCCTGAAAACGTGCCATCATAGATTTCATGCACACCGCAGGTGGGACTTTTGGCTTTTAGGATAGCAAGGCCAATGTCTTCTCCTTGAATGGCCTCTAATACTTTTTTTACTCCATTTCGATAGGGGTGATCCAGGTCTTTTCCTTCTATGGAAATCACCCGTCCCTGTTTGATTTCCACTGGCGGACGAGGAGTCGGCATACCTGCTTCCACTTCAGGACATAGGGGAATATATTCTTTATCTTTTAAATAAGAAATCACCGCTTCATTTCGATTATTCCCGCCACTGTACTTGCAATTTCTCCCCAATAAACAAGCACTCACTAGGATTTTCATGGATAGACTCCTTCCTCTCTATGCATTAGGATAAGGCATGCAATGCCCCAACAAGTATTCCTATTTTTTCTGAAATTCCAACCGATTCAGCACCGACTTGGCCGCTTCTTCTGGTAAGTACGTAGCTGCATAGGCATAGGTTTTTTCGCCTACTGGAAAAATGAAATAATTCACCAATCCCTGGGCACTGGCTTTTTTATAAGAAATCGACTGTCCCTCTTCTTGCAACACTTCAGTCATATTGCTATTTCTCATATGGTCAATGTGGGACTTTCTTTGTTCTTCATTAATAAAAGCAACCTGCAGCATCACTTTTTTCTTCTGATACACCATGAGCACGCCAGAGCTTTCATTCATATCGAAATCATCTCCCAATTGCAGCGTGGCTTGTACAGTCTCTCCCGTATCGGCTTTCACATTTATTTCTTTCCTGTCTTTTCCGCAACCAGAAAGAATGAGTAGGATTGCCAGAATCAATCCCATCACATACAGGCTTTTTTCTTTATTGATCAAACTCATAGTCACTCTCCTTACTTCTCTCCTATGGGTAATGCTAAACAAGGACCATGGAGGTGTCAAGAAAAAGCTTGCCATTCATGAAAAATAAAAGCATCTAGTGGAACAGGATAGAAAAGCGCCCCATATGATAGGCCAGCATGGGATGAAAATAGGAAATGATTGATCATATCTATAGCCTCCCATGTGCCTTGGCCATTTCTAAACGGCACTTAAAAAGTGGCGATGCTTTTTAACATAGACGCACCGCCACTTTTATTTCTCATTGTTTTTATAGGCCGCTTTCCTCTATAGTCCCATTCACCTGGGCAGCACCTAACATGACAGACAAATCATACAGTCCTCTTTGGAATGGTTCTTTGACTTTCTTAGCGTCTTCATAGGAAATGATACGAACTTTTCCTCTTTCCATACCCACCAAAGCCCCTGTTTCTCCCGCCAGGAGGGCTTGCACACCAGCAGCACCCAAGATGGACCCTAACTGAGAATCTCTAGCACTAGGCTGTCCGCCTCGCTGAATAAATCCCAGATTGGTATTGCAAATATCGATATGGGTCCGTTCTTTGAGCCATTCTCCCAACGCATGGCCATGGTCGGCCCCTTCGGCGCAAATGATAATGCTATTGGTCCTACCTGTTTTCATTTGTCCCATCAGGCTTCGTGCCAATTTTTCCCGGCTAAATGGAACTTCAGGGATTAAAATATATTCTGCTCCGCAAGCAAGCCCTGCATCCAGCGCGATATGCCCTGCGAATCGTCCCATGACTTCCACAATAGCGGCCCTCTCATGGGCAGAAGCACTATCTCGTATACGGCTTACAGCAGATACCACCACATTGACCGCTGTATCATGACCAATGGTTTCATCTGTGCCATGCATATCATTATCAATGGTCCCTGGAAGAGTCACTGTAGGAATCCCCAACCCAGAAAGCACTTCCGCCCCTTGAATAGAACCATCCCCACCAATGACGATCAAACCATCAATGCCCCGTTCTTTTAAAAACTGCGCTCCCTTTTTCTGATTTTCCCTTTCAAAAAAAGCTTGGCACCTGGCTGTTTTGAGCATAGTTCCGCCATGAAGGATGATGCCACTCACTGAAGAGGACTGCATAGCTACGATGTCATGATCCAAAAGGCCTTGGTAACCCCGATAAATGCCATAAATTTCACAATCCAATGCCAAAGCCGTCCGCACTACACTGCGAACCGCTGCATTCATACCGGGCGCATCGCCGCCACTGGTGAGTACCGCCAATCTTTTCATATGATTTCCCTCCCCATCAGGTAAAACCAATATAGATCAAATTAGGAGTGAAAAGGAGTAGAGGATC
>DJPC01000083.1:0-3639 GCA_002439665.1 Dialister sp. UBA6422 | reverse complement strand
CGTGAAACATATAAGATCAGGGTGAAAGTAGATCATGTGAACACTCCCTACCCTAATCTCTAACATCGGATCATGCCATCTTTGATAAATGGGGGCTGCTACCACAGCCTCTCATTCCTAACTTCTCACTTCATGATCCTGCGTTCCACAAATTCTACATGGTGCTGGTCTAGATAACGAGCAATCTGGAGCGCTGTCTGCTCCGGATGACAATTGGTGGTATTGATCACCACATCCACCCGATCCCGCCATTTGGTCCATTTGCGAAGCATTTGCCTCACGTACCCATCCACATCAGAATAATCCATGGTCGGACGTTTTCCGATACGGCGACGCACTCTTTCTGCTAAACGAAAAGGTTTTGCATAGAGAAGTACCATCACTCCATGTTCTGCCAGTAAATGAAATTTTTCTTCTGTCATAGGGTAATTGCCGCCCATGGCAATCACCGCTTCATGGTAGTAGCGTACTCGGTTCAGAATGCCCATTTCCTTTTCTTCAAAGGATTCTGGTCCAGCTTCTCTATAAAAATCTGCAATTTTCATTCCTGTGTCCCGTTCTATCATGCGATCCGTATCTGCCAACTGCCATTCCAGACCATCCGCTAGAATTTTAGCGGCTCTGCTCTTGCCCGTTCCCATCGGACCGATCAGGACGATATTTCTCTTTTTCATATGTACCTCGGTATTGGAACGTCTGAATCTCTATCTCAAAAGCAAGTCCCTCTCCATTTCGCTTAATTTCTTTCAGATACACGGCGTTCCAGCTTTCTTTACTCTTTATTATATCAAAGCCAGAGAGAATTTGTGCAAAACTGCCTGTACCAGAAATAAAAATTTTGTAAAATTGTCCAAGCTCTGTCGGTTTGCCTTCTTCTTCTTGGATATCTTTGATATATAACCCTGCCTCTTCCAAAAGGGCTCCATAGTCCATTCCCTTGCCTTTAGAAAATAGGGATGGCAGAAATTTTCTTTCCTTTCTCTGCAAAGGATTTCCTTCATAAGCCAAAAGCAACTCTTTTTCTCTTCCCTGATTTTCTAAAGAAGAAATCAGATTCTGATTATGCCAAGAAAGATAGCATCCCGAAAGGAGCGTCAAGAGTGCCAAACTAACATAATAAGGAAGGTATTTCTTCTCTTGCCAAAAGGGTCTATCCATAGTAGAATCTCCTTTGCTTACAGGAAAATCAATGGCTTACGAAAAAATAGGGTATCCATATTCTTTGCCGTTTCAAAAAAGATAAGCGCCTTGAGGAAAGCTCTGCCACAAGTAGACCTCAAATATGGTTCTCAAACTTGCCCATCCATCACTTCATCCATGGCCCGTTTAAACTCGCCATATCGCCTCTTAGAAATAGGAAGGCTTCGGCCGCTTTGCAAAATCACTTGCCCAGGATCTATGGTTTTAACGCGCTCGGCATTGACCAAAATCCCTCGACCAGGGGATAGAAAATGAAAGGGAGCATGTCCTTCTAGCATAGATCCAATCTCCGACAGGCGAATCCGAGTATGCAGCACCCTCCCATCGGAAAGATACAGCCTTTGATAATGGTCATCACTGACCACGGCTTCCAAATCAGCCAAATAAATGACCTGGAGAGAAGACCCGGATTTGATTAAAATCTTTTGCCGCCAGTTGCCTTCTATATGATGGATACAGCGACTGACTGCTTCTTTGATATCTTCCAGGGAAGCAGGAAGAAGTAAATAATCGGTAGCTCCCAAGCGGAAAGCTTGAATGGCTTTCCGGTCTGTTTTGGCCAGAAAAACAATTTCTGTTTGAGGAAATTGCTTTTTTACTTCTTCTGCCGCTTCCATAGTCCCTTCTTCCAAAAGAGACAGATTTAAAAAAAGAATGTCGAATGGACGCTTCCTTCTCTGCCATGCATGCAGAAACACATAACTATTTTCATAGGAAAAACAGCCCATGCTCTTCTTAAGCTGCCCCATGGTATCTCCCAATACGCGCTGAAGCAATCTAGAAAGATCCTCATCATGGCTTACAATGCCCACGTAAATCACCAGAATCCCTCCTTACAGAGAAAAACCGGCTCCCATTTCTCTGTGCCTTCTGCTTTCCTATGAGCCAAAGGGGCACAGAATCCGATTTCTTTTTTATTTTTCTTTATTATAATGGAATATAATAAGACGGTAAAGAGATGGATTCGTAGGTGATGGAATGAGCCCTTTCCCTGCTTTGTTTGTAAGAGGGATTGGTACGCTATAGGAATGGTGCGCCCTTACACCACTTCTCATTTCTCATTACCCACTTTTCATCAGAAA
This sequence comes from Dialister sp. UBA6422, assembly GCA_002439665.1. Classification (GTDB taxonomy): domain Bacteria; phylum Bacillota; class Negativicutes; order Veillonellales; family Dialisteraceae; genus Dialister. Next base: position 1,357 of record DJPC01000083.1, on the reverse strand, counting down.
TAAATGAACAATCACTCATGATGTACACAAGGAGGTTTTCATGTCTCATCTTCCCCTATTTATCTTTATCGGCGGCGGCCTAGGTGCCCTTGGCCGCTATAGTATGACGATTTTCGTAGCCGAATGGCTAGGTACCACGTTCCCTTATGGTACTTGGCTTGTCAACGGTTTTGGCTCTTTTCTCATCGGCCTACTTGGATTTTTCCTGACCCATATTTCACCTTCCCCTACAGGGGCTGCGTTTTTAATCACCGGTCTTTTAGGGGGATTCACCACCTTTTCTTCTTTTATGAATGAAACGTTGCAACTTTTCCTTTCTGGAAATTTTCTTTCTGCCATTTGTTACATAGCATTGCAGCTCTTTTGTGGTCTTCTAGCTGTATCGGTAGGCTATCTTTTCGCTAGCCGCCTCTTTGCCTGATAAGCTTATATATTCCCATAGAGCAGGAAAAAAGGCCCTAATGAGTCTGAAATCGATTCATTAGGGCCTTTTTATCATGCAAATTGCTTGGTTGTTAGTTGTTGGTTGTTTAAACTCCAACAATTAACCACTGAAAGCCATCATTGATTCAATTTTTCCAAATCCATCATAGCCTTGTACACCATGTCAAATGTGATGTCATAAGGTTTGACTCGCATATCTTTGGTGTGGAGACAATTTTGTACCAATTCATCAGGATGCTTGGGATCAATGCCGATATCCGCCAGACAATGGGGAAGATTGATAGATTTGGCAAAATTATAAATTTTATCCCGTTCTTCCAGCTGTCCATCCATGGTGAGCATGACTTGCAAACCGTAATTGACCACCGCCCCATGGAGATGATTTCCTTTATGAGGCGTGCGGGTATGGCTATTGTAAATCGCATGAGCCAAACTGGAATCCAAATCATCTTCAATACATACAGAAGCCATGCCAGGTGCTACGATGATAGAAAGAATAGCCGGTTCCAGTGCATCGGTGACAACCTGTTTATCCACGGCTTCCAAAGCGGCTTTCCCATATTTCAAAATGCCAGGTGCTACGTTTTTAGCATTATTGACCCCTGTTTCCTGTACCCAAGTGAGATCCATTCCTCGAGCAGAGAAAGGCACTTCATACTGTTTTGCCAAAGCATCACCCAAACCAGCCCAGAAATATTCACGAGGAGAATGGGCAATGATATCTGTATTGATGAATGTATGATAGGCATTTCTATCTCTATAAATAGAACCTTTAAAACTATGATCTGGATTGTACATAATGCACACTGCTGTCACAGAAGCGCAGTTGGATGCCAGTGTAGGGAAGGTGAAAAGTGGTTTTTGCAAAAGATGGGAAGCCCATTTGGTGGTATCCGTCGCGCGGCCACCGCCT
>DJPC01000005.1:1437-8462 GCA_002439665.1 Dialister sp. UBA6422 | reverse complement strand
GTGCTGCGAGATTTCTCCACTCAGGGATCCAAATCTATTTACCCCTTCCTCTTCATTTCGCACGAATACGATCGGTCGAAATGACGGTTGTGGTAAGCGGCACATTCGACGAACCTAAGCAACCTGAGAACCTTGAGTACCCTGAGAAACCTGAATCGCAAAAGGAATTATCGCAGTTGCCGCTTACCGTAAGCGACAATAACACGCCAAAAAGGCATAGTATCCCCCTAGTAGGCGAGAAGGATCCTATGAACCCCCACGCTAGATCGGCGACAGCGCTTTGCCGGTCTCATTCCGCAGAATGAGGGGTGCTCTGGGTCTGGTCGCTAGCACGGATGCGGTACGGAAGTCCTGTTATGCCGTGGATTGGGTGATACTATGCTTTTTGTGTTTTGGTGACTCGTGACTGGTGACGGGTGACTCGGAAGTCATTCATCGCTTATCATTTGTCGGTTTGCAGGAATATTATCGGATACGGTTCCTGCACCATATCCTCTTCGCATGCGAATCGAGGGTTTGAAGTCTATAAAAGAGATGGTTCCTTTCTCCATCTGCCAGATGCCTTTAAAGGTATACGCGTATCATCCAGCTTTGATGAATTCCGAAACTGCTCTTTCGAGCTCGGACTTCATGTCCCTCTATCTATTAACACGGAAAATTGAGGGAAAAAACGAACATTCTCACGTTAGATTTTGATTAATTTTAGTTCGACGGTGCAAAGTAGGCTGTTTTCAGCTGGCAATTTGCAGTGATCGGCTGCTTACTGCCTACTGTGAACAGCTTACTTCTCACTTATCCCTCTATCTATATAATCAAAAATTTTACGCAAAAAACGAACATTTTGAAGATTAGAATTTCATTATTTCTAATTTGTTGTTGGTTGTCTGTTGTTGGTTGTTAGGTGTATGCTCTAGGTTCTTTTGATGCAATCTGCACAAATAAATAGCGGCATGGGTTTAAGGTTTTGGGGTTTAGGGCTTTGCATTTAAACCTTAAACCAATGACACTTTTCTGACTTGCTGTTGTTGCAAAGTGGACTTGGAAAGTAAATCTCAAAACCATCATGCATCGTTCTATCTATTTTGTGTATTTCCCTAGAGGAGGGGAAGCTTTGAAAAATAAAATTACCATTGCCACTAGAGAAAGTCTTCTAGCTCTCTGGCAAGCCAAATATGTACAACATCGGTTGGAAAAGCAGTATCCGGGACTTGCTGTAGAGCTTCTTCCTGTCACCACTAAGGGAGATCAGATCCTGGATCGGCCGTTAGTAGAAATTGGTGGAAAAGGACTTTTTATCAAAGAATTAGAAGTCATTCTGCTCCAAGGAAAAGCAGATATAGCTGTGCATTCCTTAAAGGATATGACAGCAGAGTGCCCTAAAGGGCTTACTATTGCAGCAGTCACCACTAGAGAAGACCCAAGAGATGCTTTCGTCTCCAACACCTATCATTCTCTAGCAGAACTTCCGCAGGGCGCTAAGGTAGGTACATCCAGTCTTCGCCGGCAGGCACAGCTTCTGCATGAAAGACCAGATCTTGTGATTAAGTCTTTGCGGGGGAATGTGCAGACCCGTCTTCGTCATTTAGATGAAGGAGACTTCGATGCTATTATTCTCGCTGCGGCAGGGCTTAAGCGGCTAGGACTAAAGGACCGTATCACATCCTATATTTCAACGGAAGAAAGCATTCCTGCAGCAGGACAAGGGGTTATGGCTATCGAAGCACGCAGTGAGGATAAAGAAACTCTATCGTTGCTCTCTTTCTTGCATGATGAAAAAGTAGCCTCTTGTATTCAAGCCGAAAGAGCCTTTTTGGCTAAGGTGGGTGGCGATTGCAAAGTACCAGCCGGTATTTTTGCAGTTCCTGCAGAAGAAGGGAAATTGGATATTCACGCCTTTATTGCTTCCCCTGATGGAAAGACATTGTATCGGGATAGCCAATTGGGAGATGTGAAAGACGCAGAAACCATGGGACAGTTTTTGGCACAAAAACTCCTGGATGATGGCGGACGAGAAGTCTTAGAAGCATTGAACAAGATTTAGAAATAGTTGTATTGGTTTATTTTCCGTATTCGTTTATGACAATTCGCCAAAGAGAAAGAGTAAATTGGTTTTGGGTTTAGGGGGTTAATCTTAACCCTTAAACCATTGACGCCATGTTTTTGTGCTAATTGACGATAAAGAATATGGGATATAAATCAAATTCAAAATTCAACTCATTATTAGCTTTCAACCAACAACTAACAACAATTAATAAGAGGAGAAACATATGAAACAGGGAAAAGTGTATTTGATTGGGGCCGGTCCAGGAGATCCGGAATTACTCACATTGAAAGGGAAACGATGCCTAGAAGAGGCAGATGTCATTGTGGGAGATTACCTGGCAGACCCCAGACTGCTTCGCTTTGCTAAGCCAGATGCTGAATACATTTATGTGGGCAAAAAAGTGAGCTGCCATACCATGAAGCAGCACGATATCAGTGAACTGCTGGCCAAAAAAGGAGAAGAGGGACACATTGTGGCTCGACTCAAAGGAGGAGATCCTTTTGTTTTTGGCAGAGGCGGAGAAGAGATCGAAGTCCTTCGTGCCCATGGCATTGATTACGAAGAAGTACCAGGGATTACCAGTGCCATTGCTGCTCCTGCTTATGCAGGAATTCCAGTCACCCATAGGGGCGTGGCTGCTTCTTTTGCTGTCATCACTGGTCATGAAGATCCTACCAAAGACAAATCCTCTATTCATTGGGATAAGCTAGCTGGCGGAGTGGATACCTTGATTTTCCTCATGGGCGTGGGCCACACTGCTTTGATTGCTTCCCAGCTGATGAAGTATGGCAAAGCACCTTCTACTCCGGCGGCATTTGTCCGTTGGGGGACTCGTCCATATCAGGAAACCTATACCACTACATTGGAACATGCTGCAGAAGATGTAGAAAAAATGGGGATTAAACCACCGGCTGTCTTTATCGTAGGGGATGTAGTAAACTTGCGGGGAACCTTGGATTGGTTTGACAACCGTCCCCTCTTTGGCAAACGAGTGGTCGTGACCCGTTCCCGTAGCCAGGCTTCTAAGCTGGTACAAGTACTAGATGCTAAAGGGGCTCTTTGCGAAGAAATTCCTACTATTTTCATTGATACCCCATCGGATCACTACAAAGGAATGGATCAGGCCATTGATGCACTGGATACTTTTGATTGGCTCATTTTCACCAGTCAAAATGGAGTGAACCGCTTCTTTGATAGACTGTATAACAAAGGGAAAGATGTCCGTGCTTTAGGACATGTTAAAATCGGTGCCATCGGCCCGGTCACTGCTAAAGAATTAAAACACTATGGTCTCACCGCTGACTGTGTTCCGCAGAAATATAAAGCAGAAGATTTGCTGGCAGAAATGAAACCGCTCTTAAAACCAGGAGATCATATCCTGATTCCTAGAGCAAAAGAAGCCAGAAGTATTTTGCCAGAAGGCTTAGAGGAAGCTGGTGCTTCTGTTACTGTGGTAGAAGCTTATCAGACAGTGCCTGATAAAGAATATAAAGAAAAATTGATTTCCCTTTTGGAACAAAAAGAAGTGGATATCATTACCTTTACCAGCTCTTCTACGGTACACAATCTGATGAAACAAATCGATGGAAGAAAAGAACTGTTAGATGGCGTTTCCTTGGCATGCATCGGGCCGATTACGGCAGATACTTGCCTAAGCTATGGTTTGAAGCCGGATATCGTTTCTGAAGTATATACCATTGACGGATTGGTAGAAGCCATTGAAAATCACAAATCATAAGTGATTGACTTAATATATGTGTATTCATTGTTGTTAGTTGTTTGGACCCTAACAACTAATAGTTGGCAACTAACAACATTTTTATAATCAAAGGAGCCTGACAAATATGAAGTTGAATACTCTTCGTCCGCGTCGTTTGAGAAGAACCGCTGCGATTCGCAGCATGGTGAGAGAAAACTCTCTGGAAATCAATGATTTTGTCTATCCGATTTTTGTGGTACCAGGTACCAATGTAAAAGAAGAAATTCCCAGCATGCCTGGGCAGTATCATCTATCCGTAGATAATGCGGTGAAAAAAGCAGAAGAAGTTTACAAACTGGGAATCCCTGCTGTAGAAATTTTTGGACTTCCTGAATATAAAGATGACATTGGTTCCTCTGCATGGGATATGAATAGCCCTGTACAGCGGGCTATGCGTGCCATCAAAGAAGCTGTGCCGGATCTGGTCATCGTAGGGGATGTATGTCTTTGCCAGTACACCAAGAGTGGTCACTGCGGGAAACTCAAAGGCCATGAAGTAGATAATGATCCTACACTGGAACTTTTGGCCAAAGTGGCACTTTCTCAGGCAGAATGCGGGGCAGATATTATTGCTCCTTCTGATATGATGGATGGCCGTGTAGCTAAAATCCGTGAAACCTTGGATGCCAATGATCTTTCTAATGTGTCCATTATGTCCTATGCTGTCAAATATGCTTCTGGCTACTATGGTCCATTCCGTGATGCAGCAGACTCTGCACCGCAATTCGGCGATAGAAGAGGATACCAGATGGATCCTGCCAATAGCCGGGAAGCTATGAAAGAAGTGGACTTGGATATGGAAGAAGGAGCCGATATCATTATGGTCAAGCCAGCTCTGGCCTACCTGGATATCGTCCGTCAGGTTCGTGACCGTATCGACCGTCCAGTAGCGGTATACAATGTATCTGGTGAATACGCTATGGTCAAAGCCGCTGCTGCTAAAGGCTGGATCGACGAAAAGAGAATTGTCATGGAATCCTTGCTTTCCATGAAACGTGCGGGTACAGATATTATTATTTCCTACCATGCACCAGATGTAGCTAAGTGGCTGAAGGAGGAAGCAGGGAAATGATTGACCTCACCAAATCCAAAGCCGCTTTTGAAGAAGCTAGAAAATATATGCCTGGGGGAGTCAATAGTCCGGTCCGTTCCTATCCCCATATGGGATGCCCGCCGCCCTTTATTTCTTCCGCTAAGGGCTCTCATATCACAGATATCGATGGAAATACCTATATCGATTATGTAGGATCTTGGGGCCCCATGGTACTTGGACACGCCCATCCAGCTGTCATTTCAGCGATCCAAAAGGCAGCAGAACGTAGCACATCCTATGGTGCACCTACTTTGATGGAAACGGAAATCGCTGAACTTATCCATTCTGTATATCCTTCTATTGAAAAGCTCCGTATGGTCAATTCTGGCACAGAAGCGACCATGAGTGCCCTTCGTGCCGCTCGTGGTTATACTAGTAGAGATAAAATTCTGAAATTTGAAGGATGCTACCATGGACATGGAGATAGTCTTCTAGTCAAAGCTGGTTCCGGTGCGGCTACCTTTGGAAGTCCTGATAGTGCTGGTGTTACCAAGGGAACAGCCAAAGATACCTTAGTGGTTCCTTACAATGATATTCCTGCTTTTACTAAAATGATGGATGAAGAAGGGGACAGCATTGCAGCGGTGATCGTAGAACCAGTAGCAGGGAATATGTGCTGCGTACCGCCGATTCCAGGATTTTTGGAAACTCTTCGCCGTGAAACAGAAAAACATGGTACGGTTCTGATTTTTGATGAAGTCATGTGTGGTTTCCGTACGTCCTTCCATGGAGCCCAGGCTAGATATCACATCCGTCCAGATATGACATGCCTTGGGAAAATCATTGGCGGAGGTCTTCCGGCAGCCGCTTATGGTGGCAAGAAAGATATCATGAATTGCATCGCTCCAGATGGCTCTGTATATCAGGCAGGAACTCTATCTGGCAATCCACTGGCAGTCACGGCAGGGATTGAAACTTTGAAACAAATGATGGCTATTCCTGACTTTGACAAGATTTTGGAAAAGAAAACAGAAACTTTGCTCAAAGGATGGAAAGAAGCGGCTGACAAAGTTGGTGTACCGCTCGTTTGTCATCAGTCAGGCTCTATGTTTGGTATTTTCTTCTCTGAAAAAGACGTACTGAACTACCACGACGCTTGCAAGTCCAATGCAGCCCAGTTCAAAGCCTGGTTCCTCTCCATGTTGGACCAGCACATCTATCTGGCGCCTTCTCCCTTCGAAACCCTTTTCATGTCCTATGCTCATAGCGAAGAAGACATCGAAAAGACCATTCAGGCAGCCAAGGCAGCGATGGAGGCGGCAGCGAAAATGAAATAGTCATTGTTGTTAGTTGTCCGGCTATTGACAACAAACAACAGTCAATGAAAAAGCCCTCATGAGATTATTTTCTCGTGAGGGCTTTTCTTATGGGGAAAAATGACAATATAAGCTATCTTGTAAATACTGGTGTACTTACTGTTGATAGTTGTTAGTTGTTTGGATTCAGACAACCAGCGACTATCAACTATCAACCAATAACCATTGTTCATACTGTCAACTTTTTCACAAAATTATTTGACACCGCCTGCAATCTTTAGTACTATGAGTACTGCACTATATTAAAGAAATAAATAGTAATCTATATTAAGAAATCAATGAATGGGATTGGTTATTGGCTTCTGATAGTCTGTCCTTGGACTATGGATAATCAATAACAAACAAACCATCAATAAGGAGATATCACATGCAGGCACCTATAGAAGAATTGCGAAAATATAGAAAAGATCACCAAGACGAAATGATTTCTTTTTGGAAAGATCTGGTGAATCATCAGGCTGGTTCTCATGAAATCGAAAAAGTGAATGGGGTCATGAAATTTTTACAGACTCGTTTTGCAAAAGAAGGGATTGATTGCCGTCTAGTAGAAAATCCGGGAGGCCCTTTGGTACTGGTTGCAGAACTGAATCCCAAAGCAAAAGGAAAGTTTTTGCTCTTATCAGGCCACTGTGACACCGTATTTCCCTCTGGTAGCTATCCAGAAAATCCATTCTTTATTGACGAAGAAGGATTTGCCCATGGTCCTGGTGTGGTGGATATGAAAGGCGGCGTAACAGATGCCTTTTTTGTATTGAAAGCACTGAAAGCCTTTGGCTTCCAAGAGCGGCCTGTGAAATTGGTTCTAGTGGGGGA
>DJPC01000005.1:0-1370 GCA_002439665.1 Dialister sp. UBA6422 | reverse complement strand
AATATGGAAAGTGGCCGCATGGATCATTGCCTCACTGTAGGACGCAAGGGTGGAATGGATTGCCATATCACCGTCCATGGGGTAGCAGCTCATGCAGGAAATGATTACCTGAAAGGCAGAAATGCCATCATTGAAATGTGCCAAAAATTACCACTGATTCAAGGATTGACCAAGTACGATGAAGGACTCACAGTGAGCGTAGGCACCATCCAAGGAGGGATGGTTTCCAATGCAGTGCCAGATATTTGCAAAGCCGTACTGGATGTGCGGTATAAAAAATTGGAACATATGGCATATGTAGAAAAGGCGATCCGAGAGATTTGTCAGAAAACCTTTATTGAAGGGACCACCACGGAAGTAGAATTTGTAGCTCCCATGCCGGCCTTTGAAGAAACAAAAGCCAATCATAGGCTTTTGGATTTTATCAATACCGTGACGGTGTCTTGTGGGTATCAGCCTTTCCAGCCCATTTACGTAGGCGGCATGTCCGATGCCTCCTATATTTCTAGCCTGGGAATCCCTACCATATGTTCCATGGGAGCTGCCGGATCCGGTGCCCATACCAAAGAAGAAAAAGCCTCTGTGCAGAGTTTCCTTGATCGGTGGATGATTGTGACCGCTGCGGTGATGGAAATCACAGCGTTTGAAGCGAAATAGATTTTTGTTGTTAGTTGATGGTTGTTGGTTGTTTGGACCCAGCAACTAGTAACTAGCAACCAACAACAATATATAAGGAGTGTTTCCATGTCCAAAGAACAAATCAAAGCCTTTAAGGCGCCTAGTCCTATTATTATTTTAGTTTGTGTCATTTTATTTTGCGCCATTGCCAGTTATATCATTCCTGCTGGTGTCTATGACCGGGTCAAAGATATTCACACTGGGAAAATGGTGGTCGATCCATCTACCTTCCACTATGTAGCGCAGAAGCCGACTGGATTTTTTGATTTCTTTACCTCCATCAATAAAGGCTTCAAAGGTGGCATTACCATCATAGCCTTTCTATTTATGGTAGGTGGATCCTTGAATATTTTGGCCAAAACAGGAGCCATCGTAGCAGGACTTAGTGCACTGGTCAAGAAAATGAAAAATCATAGCGTACTTCTGATCCCTGTCTTGATGACTACACTGGCTACTTTTTCTACCTTAGCTGGCTGCAATGAAGAATACCTGGCATTCACACCTTTGGTTGTTTCTGTCGCCTTAGCTCTTGGCTTTGACTCATTGACCGCTTTGGGGATGCTTTTCTGTTCGGTAGCAGCTGGCTATGGGGCAGGCTGTACCCAACCATTTTCTGTAGGCGTAGCACAGGGCATCGCCGGCGTGCCGATCTTTTCAGGACTTCCTTATCGCGTAGGTATTTTTGTGGTGCT
>DJPC01000156.1:18983-20582 GCA_002439665.1 Dialister sp. UBA6422 | reverse complement strand
ACTGCCAGTAGGATATTATCATCGAAACTAGGATGGGAATCAAATTCTGAAATGATAGATTCATCACAGCTAAATGTAAAATCCAATTTATTTTCTTTTAGCAAATCAATGAGCTGATCAGAACTTGTTTCAGTCATAGTAATGTGAATGCCAGGATATTTTTCTGTAAATGTGGTGATATAGGAAGGCAACAAATATGCATTCATATAATTGGTTCCCCCGATTTGCAGTTCACCGGCTTTAAGTCCGTGGAGATCATCTAATTGTTGTTTCAATTCTTGTTCTAATAATAACTCTTTTTTTATATGGTCCAAATACAACCTTCCAACATGAGTTAATGTCAAAGGACGAGTTCCGCGATTAAAAATAGCCGCTCCTATTTCTTTTTCTACTTTTCGTATAGCAATACTTAAAGCAGGCTGGGTAATAAATAACGCTTCTGCAGCTTTTGAGAAACTTCCCTGGAGCCATACTTGATAAATATATGTTTTTTCTAATTCCATTTCATAAATCTCCTTTATGGAAGTATAAATACCATTAACTGGATTATATAATGAGAAAGTTGTATAGTAAAGCCATTGGATGAGTTTTTTGCAAATGTTTTAATAAGTAGTATAGTAGGAACTCAATTTCCAAAGAAAGGATAGGATTTCCATGAGTACCATGTATCAGGTATCTACTCTGCAGGCATTAGCCCAGGGGCATTATGATGGAGTCACCACAATTGGTGAACTTCTAAAAAAAGGTGATATAGGTCTTGGCACATTTCAAGGCCTTAATGGGGAAATGATTGTCCTAGATGGAAAGTGCTATCGCGCCAATGATAAAGGCGTGGTAAATGAAGTAGCCAAAACAGAACAAACCCCATTTGCAGAAATTACTTTTTTAGGAAATGTAAAAAGCGAGCCTCTTCCCCAGCATATTCATTTGAAGGAATTGTTAAGCTGGCTAGGGAAGAAGGTCAATAAGAACGGCAGAAATAATATATATATTTGCCGTATTGATGGAGATTTCTCTCTTGTTAAAGCTCGCTCTGAAATTCCTCAGGAAAAGCCATATCGTACTCTAGCAAAAGCTATGATCACTGATCAGAGAGAATTTTCTTTTACTTCACTTTTAGGAAGTTTGGTATGTGTGTACTTCCCTATGTATATGGATAAACTCAATTTAGCAGGGTGGCATATTCATTTTCTCTCTCAAGATAAAAACTATGGTGGTCATGTATTTGATTTGACACTAGAAAAAGGAGACGGAAGATTCTCTGCCATACAAGAATTTGGCTGTCTCATTCCTAAAGACCGTGATTTCCAAAATATAGATTTTGATTCTATTACGAAAGAGGAAATTGAAGGAGTAGAAAGCGCTTCCAAATAAGAACTAATTGATTGGTGTCATCTTTATTAAGTTAACTGACAAATTCTGATTGGAATGCATGGCTCTTTTAGCTAATCAAAAATAATACATAGAAAATAGAGATATGATGACAGAAATAAAGATTTTAACCTCCATTATTGTTACATAAAAAGGAAGATCCATATGAAACAAATTATTTCTATTGTTGTCCACAATCGTCCTGGTGTCCTTTCTAAGATTACCGGA
>DJPC01000156.1:7158-18966 GCA_002439665.1 Dialister sp. UBA6422 | reverse complement strand
ATTAATTTCCCGTAGAGGATTCAATATCGATAGCCTGACCAGTGGCAGTACCCAAGACCCTGGTTATGCTCGTATGACTATCACCGTCAATGCAGATAAAGAAACTACTGAACAGATTTGTAATCAGGTAGCTAAAATTAGTGAAGTAGAACGTATCAAAGTATTAAATAGAGAAAGCAGTGCTTTAAGAAGTATGCTCCTCATTAAAGTCCACGTAGCTGAAAAGCAAGTAGAAGTATTGCAGTTAGCTACTGCTTTTCGTTCTCATGCTATTGATGTTACTGGTAGTAGCATAACATTTGTTAATACTGGTGGAGAAGAAAAATTAAACGCCTTTGCCAATGCGTTAAGACGGTATGGCATTGTAGAAATGGTACAAACGGGGGTCGTAGCATTGGAACGTGGTGATAATGCTTTGGATGTAAAAAAGCCTCGATACGAATGGCCTGGAGAAGAAGAAAAAGAAGAAAAGGAGGAGCATTAATATGCAATTAACAGGTGCACAAGTCATGGTTAAGTGTTTGGAAGAAGAAGGAGTTTCTACCATTTTTGGTTATCCTGGTGGTGCTATTCTCCCCTTCTATGATGCTCTTCGTGATGCCAAAGACATTCATCACATTTTGACAGCCCATGAACAGGGCGCAGCACATGCAGCAGATGGATATGCTCGTGCCAGTGGAAAAGTAGGCGTATGCTGTGCTACTTCCGGCCCAGGAGCCACCAATCTGGTCACTGGCCTAGCTAATGCTTTCTTGGATTCTATTCCCGTTGTGGCATTTACCGGTCAGGTTGCTAGAAATACCATCGGTCACGATGCATTTCAGGAAGTCGATATTTGCGGTATTACCATGCCTATTACAAAACAGAATTTTTTGGTTAGTAAACCGGAAGAACTAGCAAAAACCATCCGCCTAGCTTTTCAAATTGCTAGAAACGGTCGTCCAGGACCGGTACTAATCGATGTACCGAAGGACGTACAGACAAGTCTTATGGAATATCACCCAGAAAAACTAGAAGAACGTCCCATCCGATTACCCAATAAAGAACTCATTACTAAAGCCATTGATGCTTTAAATCATGCCAAGCGTCCTGTAATGTTAGTAGGTGGCGGTGTTGCTATTTCTGGTACAGAGTATGAAGCTGTTCATCTTTGTGAAAAATTGAATATCCCTGTAGCAAGCACTTTGATGGGTCTTGGTTGTGTCAGTGAATATCGTAAACAGTTTTTGGGGATGGCTGGTCTCCATGGTCATGAACGTTCCAATAGAGCCCTTGCCAAAGCAGATGTCATTTTAGCTTTGGGTACTCGCTTTAATGATCGTGAAACAGGAGATCGTGTAGAATATAGTGAACATAAGACCATCATTCATATTGATATTGATCCAGCAGAATTAAAAAAGAACATTGAAAGTACTATTAATATTGCTGGAGATATGCGTACTGCTCTCCTCATGTTACATCAGGGTTGCGAACCTCATGATATCAAGCCTTGGTGGGATGAAATCCTTTCATGGCCAAGTATGGATGAAGATTATGGTCATAATGATGCACCAAAATTTATTCAAGCTTTGAATCCTCTACTTAAGGGGAAAAAATATCTATGTGTCACTGATGTAGGTCAGCATCAGATGTTTACTGCTCAGCATCTTAAAGTAGAATATGCTCGTCAACTCATTACCAGTGGTGGTTTGGGTACCATGGGATTTGGTCTTCCTGCTGCGATGGGTGCAAAACTGGCTTGCCCTGATAAAACAGTTATTTCTATCAGTGGTGATGGCGGATTTAAGATGACAGGAAGCGAACTCTTTACTCTTTCTAGCAATCATATCCCAGTCATTGCTATTGTATTTAATAACAGCGGCTTAGGTATGATTCGTCAATTGCAGCGTACTGGTTACCATAAACGATATATGTCTTGCGAAATGCCTGGTTATGTAGACTTTGTCAAATATGCAGAAGCTTTTGGTCTTTCTGGGGAACATGTATCCACACCAGAAGAATTGGTTGCTGCTATAAAACGTGGTATGACCATGGATCATACCTATGTAATTGAAACATCTATCAATCCAAAGGATATGGTCGTTCCTATGGTTGCTAGTGGCAAGGCAGTCGATGTATTTGTCCAGGGACTTGGAAATGATCAGTAATTTATCTTTTAAAGTTAGCTTCATAGGCATGTACGTTTAAGAAATTCAGAAAATTTAAGGGGATAGGTACTCATACAGAGAGTCTACCTATCCCCTTTTTTATTTCTTATGCAATAAATAAAAGCAATTAGAAATAAAATAAAAATATATGACTTTAATGGGCAAATCATGATATGTTCACTAATGAAGAACTCGTAATTGATCATCATGATCATTCATAGTTATTCACAATAAAAGGACTACTCTTAGAGCAGTCCTTTTATTGTGAATTGAAAACACTTATTCGAATCGCTTCATTTTATGAAACAGAGAGCTATTACCATACCATGCATCAGCATCCAAGTCTTCTTCAATCCGAAGGAGCTGGTTGTATTTAGCTACACGTTCAGAACGGCATGGTGCACCAGTTTTGATTTGTCCAGCATTTAATGCAACTGCAATGTCAGCAATGGTTGTATCTGCTGTTTCGCCAGAGCGATGAGAAATGACAGCCGTATATCCAGCACGCTGTGCCATTTGTACCGCTTCGAAAGTTTCTGTCAACGTACCAATCTGATTGAGTTTGATTAAAATAGAATTAGCTACTCCCTTATGAATACCTTTAGAAAGGCGCTTTGTATTGGTAACAAAAAGATCGTCCCCTACAAGCTGTACTTTATTCCCCAATGCATCGGTTAATTTTTTCCACCCATCCCAGTCTTCTTCTCCAAGGCCATCTTCGATAGAAATGATAGGATACTGGTCGATAAGTCGTTCATAAAATTCAATCATTCCCTCTGCATCTTTAGCAGTATGGTCGCCAGCTAAGTGATAGAGACCGTCATCACCAAGAAGTTCAGAAGCAGCTACATCAGCGCAGAGAACCACATCTTTACCAGCATTATATCCAGCTTTTTCGATAGCTTCACAAATGACTTCCATAGCAGCTTCATTAGATGGAAGGTCTGGTGCAAATCCCCCTTCATCACCTACGGCAGTAGAAAATCCCTTGGCTTTTAGTACAGACTTTAAGGTATGAAATATTTCAGCACACATGCGAAGTGCTTCTCTAAAATTAGAAGCGCCTACTGGCATAATCATACTTTCCTGGATATCTACGTTGTTGTCAGCATGGGCACCACCGTTCATGATATTCATCATAGGTACTGGTAAATTATGAGCATTGACACCACCCAGATACTGATATAATGGAAGGCCTGCAGATTCAGCAGACGCATGGGCAGCTGCCAGAGATACACCTAAGATAGCATTGGCACCAAGACGGCTTTTATTTTCAGTACCATCCAAATTAATAAGAATATGATCAAGTCCTCTTTGATCACTAGCATCCCAACCTAGCACGGCATCAGCAATTTCCCCATTTACATTGTTTACTGCCTGTAAGACCCCTTTTCCATTGTAGCGAGATGTATCTCCATCACGTAGTTCGGTAGCTTCAAACATACCGGTGGATGCACCAGAGGGAACTGCTGCTCTTGCAAAAGTACCATCTTCTAGAGTCATGTCTACTTCAACAGTAGGATTTCCTCTAGAATCAAGAATTTCTCTTGCGTGTAAATCTGTAATTGCTGCCATACCTATTTTCCTCCTTGCCAGCCTAACGGCCTGGTTATGTATTGTTCTCATAGAGAACGATGTTATGAGTATGCAATAAATGAGATGCAGTGAAATATCTCAAATCCCATCTTCTAATGTTATTTATGCCTTGCTATATATATCCATTAGATCTTCTGCCTTGAGACTAGCACCACCTATAAGGGCTCCATCGATGTCTTTCTCTTTTAAAAAGCTCTCAATATTATCAGATTTTACAGAGCCTCCATAGAGAATACGCACATCATCTGCTACTTTTTTATCAGTCAATTCTCTGACCGTTTTCCGAATAAAAGCAGATACTACTTCTGCATCTTCATTGGTGGCAGCAGTGCCACTACCAATGGCCCAGATAGGTTCATAAGCGATAACCAAACGACCTATATCCTTCTCACTCACATCAAATAATGCAGTTCTTATTTCAGAACTAATACGTTCTTCTGTCTGGCCTAGTTTTCTTTCTTCTTCTGTTTCACCCACACAAAGAATCGGTGTCATATCGGCTTCTAATACCGCCTTCACTTTCCTTGCGATAAATTCATCGCTTTCTCCCAAAATCGTTCGCCGTTCTGAATGCCCGCAAATGACATAGGTACAACCTAATTCTTTTAGCATAGCTGGTGAGATTTCTCCTGTGTATGCCCCCTTGGTTTCTGGGTATACGTTCTGAGCACCCCACTTGATAGAAGTAAATCCCATAAAGAATTTAGCCAAAGGAATATCCGTAAAGGGAGGACAAATAAGAAGTTCCACATTTTCTTTTGGCGTGATTTTGAAAGTTTTAAAAAATTTCTCTGCCTCCGATACGGTAGCATTCATTTTCCAATTTCCTGCAATCAGGACTTTTCTCAAAATATCACTCCTTATCAGCTAAGATAGCTACGCCCGGAAGGACCATACCTTCTAACATTTCCAAAGATGCACCACCACCAGTAGAAACATGAGAAAATTTATCTCCTATACCTAATTGATCGACTACGGAAGCAGATTCACCACCACCGATGACGGTAGTAGCATCTAGATCTGCCATAGCACGGGCGATAGCATAGGTTCCCTTGGCAAATGGTTTCATTTCAAATACACCCATTGGTCCATTCCATACCACGGTTTTCATCTTTTTTAATGTATCTACGTAGAGCTGAATGGTCTTTGGTCCAATATCAAGTGCCATCCAAGGAGAAGTAAATTCTTCTTTAGAAAGTACTTTAGTATTAGCTGTTTCAGAAAACTCATCTGCAGCCATAAAATCCACAGGAAGCATAATTTCACTTCCCATATCACGGGCTTTTTTCATCAGATTTCTAGCTAAATCAAAGCGATCTTTATCTTGCAAAGATTTTCCCATATCATAGCCTTGTGCCGCCACAAAAGTATTAGCCATGCCACCGCCAATTAGGATGACATCTGCTTTTTCCATTAAATTAGCAATGACTTGGATTTTATCGCTAATTTTAGCTCCCCCAATGATAGCAGCAAATGGTCTTTTAGGATGTTCAATAACACCATCTAAAAAATCAATTTCCTTCTTCAAAAGAAGACCTGCCACCATGGGCATAAGTTTTCCTACCCCAGCTACCGATGCATGGGTACGATGAGAGACCCCAAAAGCATCATTAACAGCCACATCTACACCTTCTATCAAAGCCTTAGCAAAAGTGGGATCATTTTTTTCTTCTCCCTTATGGAAGCGAAGATTCTCAAGAAGTAATACATCTCCTGGCTGAAGAGCTTTTTTCTTAGCAGATGCTTCTTCGCCAATACAATCAGAAGAAAATTCCACTGGCTGATGGAGAAGTTCAGAAAGACGTTTAGCCACCGGTGCCAAAGAGAGTTCTTCCTTCACTTCTCCTTTAGGCCTTCCCATATGACTAGCAATCACAAGAGAAGCACCACGATCGAGGAAATATCTAAGGGTAGGAATGGTTGCTTTAATACGGCGATCATCAGTAATATGTCCTTCTTTATCGTGGGGAACATTGTAATCTACGCGAATATAGACTTTTTTCCCTTCTGGATGAATATCATACACAGTTTGCTTATTCATGGATTATAGTCCTTTCGAAGCCACGTATTTGACTAAATCAATAATTCTCATGGAATATCCCCATTCATTATCATACCAGGCAATGACCTTTACCAGATTGCCTTCCATCACCATGGTGAGCTCACTATCTACAGTAGAGCTTACATCTGTGGTCTTGAAATCGCTAGATACAAGAGGTTCATCCGTATATGCAAGGATACCTTTTAGTTCTCCTTCAGAAGCATCTTTTAATACCTGATTTACTTCTTCTTTGGTTACTTTCTTTTCCAGTTCTACTACCAAGTCTACTAAAGATACATCTGGAGTCGGTACACGGATAGCTAGACCATTCAATTTTCCTTTTAATTCAGGGATAACAATACCAATGGCTTTAGCCGCACCAGTGGAAGTCGGAATGATATTTTCTGCAGCAGCTCTACCTCTTCTCGGATCCTTTTTGTGCGCTTTTTCCAAAATAGCCTGATCATTGGTATAAGAATGGACTGTAGTCATAAGACCACGAAGAATATGGAATTTTTCATTAAGAACTTTTACTACTGGAGCTAGACAATTGGTTGTACAAGATGCATTAGAAATAACATGATCTATTTCAGGATTGTAGATGCTTTCATTGACACCCATAACAATGGTAGCATCATCGTCTTTACCAGGAGCAGTAATGATGACTTTTTTCACGCTTCCCTTGATATGTTTGCTGGCACTGGCTTTGTCTTTCAATTTGCCAGTGGATTCTACTACAATTTCTACACCATATTTGCTCCAGTCTAAATGCTCTGGATCCCTATCAGAAAAGACGTGGACTCTTTTACCATCAATCAAAAGGTCATTCCCATCAATTTTGACATCCTTTCCCAAACGACCATGAACTGTATCATATTTCAAAAGATATTCTGCGGTTTCCACCCCACTTGGGTTGTTAATAGCTACCACTTCTAAGTCATCTCTATCGAGTAACCCACGGAATACCAGTCTTCCAATTCTGCCAAAGCCATTAATACCGATTTTTGTCATGATTTTTGCACCCTCCTATGTTGGAATCAGATACTGCAAGTATTTCATTAGCTGCGCCTTCATCAGTGATAAGTGTACCTCGAATGCCGGTCCTAGCCATAGCTAAAATAGCTCTTCCTTTGTGTCTTCCACCAGCAGCCAATAAAATATGGGGAATCGTTGGGATATCTTCTTTTGTGATGCCCCCATTGTACAAACGATATAAAACCTTACCATTCTGATCAGAAAAAAGCCCAAGACCTTCGCCTACAGCTTTATCCCTTACCAGTCTTTCCTTTACGTCAGCAGGAAAGTCACGCCATTTCATCATATCAAAAAAATCATTAATTCCTGTCAAAAGGATACGTACCTTCGGGAATAAGGTATCCATCACTTTTGACTGCGGAAGTGCTTTTTTCACCTGGCGATATAGTTCAGGTGAACAACCTTCTGGAACATGGATGATATGGTAATTTCCGCCAACTCTTTCCGCAAGCCTAGCAGCTACTACATTAGGAAGGTACTCTACTTTCCTTCCCAATCCACCGCAAGCTGGCAGTACATCCAAAGACATATGAAATGGAGGCATAGCACCTGCTACTCCTGCCATAATTTCTCCACCGCTAATGGCGACCACATCTCCATCACGAATCCAACGCATGAGAATGAGAGCCGCTTCCTCAGAAATATTTCTCTTCACCGTCTCTGACTGATCCGCATCCCCTTTTAAGAGAATCACTCTTTCCATAGAAAGAATATGGGCCAGTTTCTTTTCTATTTCGCCCCTCGTTGGATTCTTTTGGAAATAATGAGAAAGAGGTATCAAAAGAGACTCGCCTTTTTCAGTAAGAATCATTCCTTTTGGTTTTGCAATCAATAGGCCGGCTTTTTCTAAATATTCTATATGTCTACGAATTGTACTTTCTGAGAGTTTCGTCTGCACGATGAGAAGATGTCTACCTACTGGTTGAGATGCATGTATTTCCTGAAGAATACGAAATCGTTCTCCCGCTTCATTCAACATCTCCGGTGCAAGCAGCATCAATAAAGAATCGTCTTTCATCTCGCTCACTTCCATATATCAAAACTGAAATGAATCAGTCAAAACTCTACAGTTACAGTATATCACGTGTCTATTAATACTACAACATCTGCCTTTAAATTTATTAATTAGCATATACTTAAAATGATTAGTTGTCTACAAAATGGAGGCGCAGTGAGCTCTAGAGGATATAGGTTTTTTTAATTTTAATAGCCACGGCATGTTAAGATTTCAAACCCAAAATAGAGTGCGTATCATTCAGCACTATGCATTTGCACTATTTTTTATATTTAAGTTCCTTTTGTAAGATAAAACGACAAAGAAAATATTTTCCCTTGTGTTTTTTACTTCATTTATATAACTAAAAGTCATGGGCAATTAATTCGTTATGACTTTTTTAAATAGTTTATAAAATTCTCTATTAACGTAACCTATGGAAGTCGATATAATATAAGTAATGGTTAACTTCATACTATATAAATAGTCTTATATAGTCTTAGCTAGAAGTAACCATTTACACTTCCATTTGAAAGGAGATTATCACTATGTCTTGGAATACTCCATTAACAAAACTTCTCTCTATTGATTATCCTATTATTCAGGGGGCTATGGCCTATATTTCTGATGGTGTTCTCGCAGCAGCTATGAACCATGCAGGCTGTGCTGGTGTCATAGGTGCTGGTGGATTTACAGTAGATGAAATCCGCGATCATATTCGTCAGGCAAAAGATATTTTAGGCCCTGGAAAAGCATTCGGGGTAAACCTCATGCTCCAAATGCATAATAAAGATGATGTAGCTCAGCTCATTTGTGATGAAAAAGTACCATTTGTTACTATTGGTGCGGGTAACCCTGTCCCTTACTTTGCTCCATTTCATCAGGCAGGAGTCAAATGTATCCCAGTAGTCCCTAATGTAAAACTGGCCCATCGTGTACAGGAAGCTGGCGCTGATGCTCTAGTAGTAGAAGGTATGGAGGCTGGCGGCCATGATGGAAAAATCACTCTGATGGCTCTTTTGGAAAATGTCCTTCCAGAAATTGAAATCCCTGTAGTCGCTGCTGGTGGCATTGTAGACGGCCGTGGTATCGCTGCTGCTCTTATGATGGGTGCCTCTGGCGTACAAATGGGTACTCGTTTCCTTTTGGCTAAAGAATGCAAACTTCATCCCAATGCTAAAAAAGCTATTATGGAAGCTAAAGACACGGATTCTGTAGTAACCGGATTTACTACAAGAGATACCGTCCGTGGCCTACGTAATCCATTCTCTGAAAAATATCTTAAACTAGAATATAGCGGTGCTCCGCAGGAAACTCTCACCGCTTTAGCAGCAGGTACCAATAAATTAGCCGCTATTGATGGAGATACAGAAAACGGTTTTGTACTAGCTGGTATGTCACTCACCCATCTCACCCAGGAACAACCCGTTCAGGAAATTGTAGATGATCTGGTATCTGAAGCAGAAAAAAGACTTCATAATGCCAGTCATCTGATTTAACTACATGGTATCTTTATTCATGTAGTTAAAATAAAATGGTATGGCAATACACCTATAAGATGTATTGCCATACCATTTTTATATATAAGAAAAGTTAATGGATACTTACAATGTACACTTTATGTACCTTATATTTGCATTGCAATTTTATATAAGATGAACTTACTGGATAATCTAATGCCCCAACAAAGCCAGCATGATACCACCAGAAATAGCAGTGCCAAAGACCCCAGCTAAATTAGGCCCCATCGCATGCATGAGAAGGAATACTCGTCTATTTTCCTGTTGTCCTACTAAATGAGAAACTCTTGCAGCGATAGGAACAGAAGCAATACCTGCAGAGCCTATAAGAGGATTGATCCTGCCACCAGACAATACATTCATAATTTTAGCACAAATCACACCAGAACCAGTACCGAAAGCAAAAGCCACAAGACCTAAGAAAATAATCAAAATGGTTTGGGATGTAAGGAATGTATCTGCTGCCATAGTGGAACCAATAGCTACTGTCAATACCAATGTTACTATATTTAATAAAGTATTTGAGGCTGTTTCTGCCAATTTGGTCACTACTAAACATTCACGAAGGAGATTTCCTAACATAAGCATGGTAATTAAAGGAGCCACAGGTGGTAAAAAGATATTCACAATCAATGCCATAACAATAGGAAATGCAATTTTTTCTAGCCGAGATACATATCTTGGCTGTTTCATCATGATTTTCCGTTCTTCTTTATTTGTTAAAAGCTTCATAATCGGTGGCTGAATCAAAGGCATCAATGCCATATAAGAATATGCAGCCACAGAAATCTGCGGCAGAAGATGGGGTGCCAATTTCATGGTGGTATAGATAGCCATAGGACCATCAGCACCACCTATGATACCGATAGAAGCCGCTTCACCTAGATTAAATCCTAATGCTTGGGCGCCAATAAGAGCCACGAAAATACCCAAATGCGCTGCAGCCCCTAAAATGACTAGCGATGGATTGGCAATCATAGGACCAAAATCTGTCATAGCTCCTACCCCAAGGAAAATAAGAGGCGGAAGAATAAGCTGCTCTACCCCTTGATAAGCGAAATAGAAAAGTCCCCCTTCACTAGTAAGTGTGGACCCTGGTACATTGGCTACAATGCAGGAAAATCCAATTCCAACTAAAAGGAAAGGTTCATATTTCTTAATAATACCTAAATACAGTAGAACACAACCGGCTAAGATCATGATAAAATTACCTACCGTCAGATCCAAAAGACCGGTTTGGTGAAGAAGATCATTTAATAAAGCAAGAAACAGTTGATCCATTGTGTCAATCCTTCCTTTCCTTTACTTCCCCTAAGCGATTGAGTAATGGGAAAAAATGAAGAACTACCCCGATAAAAGAAATAAATACAAAACTGAGCAGAAAATCAATAGCACTAAGAAGAAGTGCTCCACTTAAAGAATCCGGTATAGTGTCCATTATTTCATCTCCTTAATCTGTTCATTAGCTTGGCGAATCATAAGAAGTCTAGTACGTTCTTCTGCTTTATCAAGTACAGCCTGTTTTAGTACAATAGAACGTTTATGAATACCATGACCAATTTCGCCTTGCTCATCCCAAGCTTTTATTTCCAAAGTTACATCATGATCTGTCAAAGCAATAATAGAGGCATGAACAGTAACAGTCATTCCTAAACTAGTGGGAGCTGTATGGACAAAATTAATAGACAACCCGATACTGGCATATTCATCTGGCAAATAAGGATCAATGGCTTCTATCGATGCATCAATAGCCCAGTGAATAAGTCGAGGTGTAGCTAATAAACTTTTAAATTCATTTTCATAATTATCAGCCGCATCGGACTGCTGTACCACTCTGCGCGCCATAGCATTTTGGCCAACTGATAAAAAATCTCCTAAAGTAATCATATCTATCCCTTCAAATTCTAAGTACATATGGTGTAACAAGAGTTACATCACAAGGATAATGAAAAGCTAGGTAGTAATGACTAGTAGTGATGAAAAAGTCTTTCCTATTGACGAATTACCAGGTACTAGTCTTTAGCACCTCAAATATAAAAATAAAGAATGACAATTGCCATAGTGCCAATAAAGTGGACACCGATTTTCGAATTCGCCATGATTATATCCGAAAATACATAGCTTGTATAATATATTTATTTTCATTTTTCATAGATTATAATATATAATATGTATTATAATCTATGATTTTAAATCGAATTTTGCTAATTAATTTTATGATTTTTAGCTGATACTATAGAGGAAATTTCTATATAGCATTCATAACTTGCACATTTATATTTTATAGCCCTTAAAAAATAAAACTTATGCTATTTTTTTGTTTTCATCATATTCGTGATTGATAATTATGACTAATATAGCAAAAAATAACTAAAACTGCTTTTAATAAACAGCTAGAAAGCAATTTCTTAGAATAGAAATATAATCTTTGCTGTTACTATTTATGAATCACAAAAAGCGAACATAATTTCTTCT
>DJPC01000156.1:6109-7067 GCA_002439665.1 Dialister sp. UBA6422 | reverse complement strand
ACTTTTCAAACATAAAGATATTCTTATTTTTTCTCGTCTGTGAGGTATCTTCGTTTCAACTGGCCACAGGCTGCTTGGATCTCATCTCCCATTTTACGACGAACGGTGGTGCTTTTCCCATGTTTTTCTAGAATCTCTTGAAATACTTTCACTTCTTTAGCACTTGGTGGATACAGCTTGATATGTTCTGTTCCATTAATAGGTATAAGATTAAAATGACAATTCATTTTCCCTACCAGACGGCAGAGTTCTTCTGCATTTTCCGCAGAAGCATTAACATCTTTTATAAGAATGTATTCAAAAGTAACCCTTCGTCCAGTCGTTTTAAAGTAGTAATGTGCTGCGCGGATCACATCTTCGATTTTAAAGTTTTTACTTGATGGAAGAATGCGGTTACGGATAGCATCATTAGGCGCATGGAGAGAAATAGCCAATGTAATAGGAAGTCCTTCATCAGCCAATCGATAAATCTGCGGCACAATACCGCAAGTAGAAAGTGTGATATTTCGAAGACTTAGATGAAGAAGTCCTGGAGCACTTACCAAATGAATAAATCGAAGTACTTCTTCATAGTTGGTCAAAGGTTCTCCCGCCCCCATGAGTACGATAGAATGAATCGGTGCATCATACAATTCCCGGAAGGCATACACTTGTGCCAAAATTTCTCCGGCCTTTAGATTTCTCTCCAGTCCATTTCTAGTAGAAGCACAAAAAATACAACCCATAGCGCACCCTACCTGGGTAGATACGCATATGGAATTACCGTACACATGGTGCATACATACAGTTTCCACTAAGGAACCGTCCGATAACTTCAACAAAAGTTTAGTCGTATCCCCATCATTAGACTGGATGTGACTTATAATTTCTGGTTTTTCTAAGATCGCATTGGTTTTTAGCCAGTCTCGCATGGAAAGAGGCAACTGCTTCATGTCATCAAATGAAAAAATATATCGTT
>DJPC01000156.1:0-6100 GCA_002439665.1 Dialister sp. UBA6422 | reverse complement strand
TCGTTGATACAAATAGTCTTGTATCTGTTTAGCTCTGAATTTTGGAAATCCTGCCTCCATAATCCAATTTTCCATTTCAGACAGGGTATGACCCCATAGATTCCACATAGGTACTCCTTATTGTAAATGATATAGTGTTATGAATAACTTTTCTAACTACCGATCCTTTTTCTTCAGTTTAGCGACAAAGAAACCATCGCTCCCCCACTGATACGGCCAAATAGTGAGCATTCCTTCTTCAGAAGATGTAAGTTCTTCTAAAGAAAAATCTTTTGGTGTAAACTCTGGATGTTCCTGAAGAAACCAGCGAATCATTTCTTCATTTTCTTCTTTCTGCAGAGTACATGTGCTATAAACTAAAGTTCCTCCTGGTTTTACATAGGAAGCAGCACACTGGAGCAAAGATTTTTGAAGAGGAGGAAATGCCAGGAGATCTTCTTCTTTGCGGCGCCATCTTATTTCTGCTTTGTGTCCTAATACTCCAAGACCAGAACAAGGTGCATCTAATAAAACTTTATCATACTTTTCCTTAATCTGAGCCATAGGTTTAGAAGCATCCTTAACTCCCGCATGAATGATGGTAATTCCCTCTGTTTTGGCATTCTTTTTGATGAGACTAATTTTATGAGGATATATATCCCATGCATCAATGTATCCCATATTCCCCATAATTTCAGCCATTTGGGTAGTTTTACTTCCCGGTGCAGCACACATATCTAGTACGATCTCCCCTGGCTTGGGATTTAGCACTTTAGCAGGTACCATAGAGGAAAGCGATTGTACATAAGCAAGGCCCTTCTTAAGGACATGAGAAAAGAATTGAGATGCTCCCTTTTCAATAACAAATCCCTCTGGAATGGCTTTTACCTGTCTTGCCTCTATATTTTCCGAGTGAAAAACAGACATCAATTGTGTCGGTGTAGATTGTAATAAGTTAACCCGTACAGTTAAAGAAGGGGTTTCGTTAAAAGCAGCAAATATTTTTTCTGCTTTTTCTCTTCCAAAATCTTGAACCCAACGCTTAATAAGCCAAGCAGGTAGATGATAGGTCAATTCATCATGAAGAAGTTCGTTTTCCTTTGCAGAAGGGATAACGAAAGATTCTTTCTGACGCAAGAAACTCCGAAGCACCCCATTGATGAAGCGTACATTGCCTTGGTGTGTCACTTTTTTTGCAATTTTTACCGATTCATTGACAGCAGCAGATTCGGGAATTCGAGATAAAAAGATCAGTTGGTAAAGTCCTAGACATAAAAGGATTTTTACAGATGGATGAATTTTTTTGAGCTTTTCTTTGCTCAATTTAGAAATAATCCACAAAAGATAATTATATGTTCGTAATACTCCATAGACTAGTTCTGTCAATAAATGACTTTCTTCTTTCTTTAAAGGCCATCGTTGCAATATATTCTGTAATGTAATATTAGCATATGCTTCTTTTTCTAAAATATCGTACAGGGCTTGATATGCCAAGCGACGGGCCGAAGGAAGAGGATTAGTATTCAAACCGATCACCCACCTTTACCTGATAACCATGGATGAAATCAGAAGAAGACATTTGTTTATGATTTTCTGGCTGCACTACTGTAAGTCCTATGATTCCTTCTCCACAGGCGATACGGATGATCCCCTCATTAATAGAAACAATTGTCCCTGGTTCTTTACTAGAAGATATTTCTTCTGAAAACCCTCTATGCAGTTTTATCCGTTTCCCACGGAAAAAAGTATAGGTCCCTGGATTAGGATACATACCTCTCATAAGGCAATCAATTCTTTGTGCTTTTTCTTTCCAATCTATGTGCCCCATAGCTTTGGTGACTTTTTCTGCATATGTAGCTTTATCATGATCTTGTGGCACAGAATGCATCAATTTCGAAGGTAAATCATTCATTACGTCTATCAGTGCTTTAGCACCCAGAGGTCCTAAGGAATCGAAGAGCTCTCCGGCGGTCATATGAGGCGGAATATCCATAGTGACGGTTTCTATCATATTTCCTGTATCCATGCCTTCATCCAGTTGCATGATAGTGACTCCTGTTTTCTTTTCCCCATCTATAATGACCCGCTGAATAGGAGCTGCCCCTCTATATTTGGGAAGAAGGGAAGCATGTACATTAATAGCGCCATAGGTAGAAATATCTAGTACCTGTTTAGGAAGAATCTTTCCATAAGCAATGACAATTAAAATGTCTGGTTTTAGTTGGGATAAGGTATGAACTGCTTCTTCATCTTTAAAAGTAAGGGGTTGATATACAGGGATATCATGGTCTAATGCAAATTTTTTCACAGGGGAAAAAGTGATTTTCTTCCCTCTCCCATTAATTTTATCAGGTTGGGTATAAATAGCATTCGGTGTATATCCTTGGCTACAAAGAGCTTCCAAAGCAGGAATACAAAAATCAGGAGTTCCCATAAATACAATATTATAATTATTCTTCATCGGTTTTCGGTCCTTTATGTAAAGAGATCGCTTTTTCGATAAAAAGGATCCCATTCAAATGGTCTGTTTCATGTTGGATGCACCGAGCCAAAAGTCCAGATGCTTTTTTTACCTTTCTCTTACCATGCATATCTTGATACCGCACAATAACAGAGGCATAACGCTCTACTTCCCCAAAAAGGTTTGGCACAGAAAGGCATCCTTCACTATCAATAATAGTTTCTTCTCCATCAGGTTTCCATTCGGGATTGATATACGCTTCAAATCCACTTTCTCCATCATCTGCCACAAAAATCCGCTTAGAAACAGCAATCTGCGGTGCAGCAAGCCCTACCCCATTGGCTTCATACAATGTTTTCTTCATATCATTCACTAAAAATTTCAATTTTTTATCAAATGTGGTAACCGGTTCTGCTACAGCCTTTAAAATAGGATTTCCTGCAGTAATAATTTCACTCATGGTACATTCCTTCTTTCTATATATTATATTTGATGATCACATCATAAGCGTTACAAAAAACTCCTAGTGATGACAAAAAGCTTTCATTTTCTTTCAAACTTCTAATTTCTTACAATTTCCAGAAAGCTGTAATTATATGATGTCACATAGGATCTACGTCTATAATTATATCATTTTCTTGAAATATTTCGGACTGTCTCATTGCATTTTTTAAAGGTCCTAATGAAATTCCCTTAACTAATATAGAAATATAGTATAAATTACGGACCTTTTTGATAGGTTCTGGATATGGTTTTGTAAAATGGACAGGAGAAGATAGCTGCTTATAAATAGCAGACAGCCACTGATAAATTCTATTACACTGCTCGTTAGCTTTGCTCTCATTTTCATTAAAGCATGTAATCTTCATGAGCCTTGTAAAAGGCGGAAAACCTAAAGCCTTCCGATAAGATAATTCTTCTTTATAAAAGCTATCATAATCCTGCCTAGCCGCCGCTTGAATCACATAATGATCAGGATTAAACGTCTGAAGAATCACTTCTCCCTGCTGGTGACTTCGACCTGCTCTTCCCGCACATTGAGTGATCAAGTTAAACGTTTGCTCAGAAGCTAAATAAGAAGGCAGATTCAGTATACCATCGGCCGCTAAAATTCCTACTGTTTGCACATCAGGAATATCATGACCTTTGGCTACCATTTGGGTTCCAAAAAGAATATCAATTTCCCCTTCCCTAAATTTAGTTAATATATCCTGGGCACTATGTTTCTTAGCTGTGCTATCTACATCAAAACGTTGACATCTAGCCGCTGGTATTTTTTCCTGGAGTTCTTCCTCAATACGCTGCGTCCCTCTACCTAAATATAAAATCTTATGACTATGACACTTGGGGCATTCATGGGGCAATGGATATACAGTCTCACAGTAATGGCATTTCATCTGCTCTGTATCTTTATGATACACTAAGGACACATCACAATGGGGACACTTAAAAACATATCCACAAGAAGGACACATCAAAGTAGTGGCAAACCCTCTACGATTTAAAAGCAAAATCGCCTTTTTCTTTTCTTCCAACGTTTTATGCAACAGCTCTAGCAAAGGAAAAGAAATCAATTCCCCTGACTTCGTCATAGGGTCACCACGCATATCGTACACATGAATGGCAGGAAGAGGTGTTTCAAAGACTCTTTTTTTCATTTCAATAAGATCTATCCTGCCCGTTTGGGCCGCATAATACGTAGCAATAGAAGGAGTCGCCGCTCCTAAAACAATGGGACAATGATAAATGACAGCCATCATTTTTGCTACATCTCGACCATTATACCTAGGACTTTCGTCTTGTTTATAAGAAAAATCGTATTCTTCATCTACCACAATGAGCTGTAAATCCTGAACGGGCATGAAAATAGCAGATCTAGAGCCAATAATGATATGACTTTCACCATTAGCCACACGAAGACGATTGTTATACCTTTCTCCCTTACTAAGATTGCTATGCATAAAAACCACTTCATCACCAAACACAGCAGCAAAATATGAAGTCATTTGATGAGTAAGCGCAATTTCAGGTACCAGAATCAAAGCGGATCCACCAGAAGATAGTACATGTTCACAAGCCCTGAGATATACTTCTGTCTTCCCGCTACCAGTAACTCCTTTTAATAAAATACCCTGATATTTTTTATAATCAATGGCTTTAATAATAGTAGAAACAGCTTGGTTTTGTTCCTCTGTAAGAACTCGTTTCTTTCTTTCTTCTGCCACATCCACCAAAGAATAGGTTTTCTTGCGCTTATAAAAGATACGGCCATATCCATTTAAGCAAAACGCTTTCAATACAGCGGAGGAAAAGCCCTTTTCCAAAGCTTCAGAAGCCGAAATCGGACCTTCTTTAGATAAAAGATCCCATAAAGAAGCCTGCTTACTGCTCCGTTTTCTGTGTTTCTCATCCGGCTCCATCACAGGGATAATCCATTTTTCTAACGGTTCTTTATGAATCGCTGAAAGCTTCTCTTTGCGAGTAAAGAATCCCTTCTTCACATAGGAAGCAAGGTGTTCTCCAAATAGTAATGTCCCATCTTTTGCTGATAACATATCAATAGAAGGATCTAGAAGATTTCTGATATCTGAATCAAAAGGAATAGACTCCCAATTGACTTCGTATGAAACCTCTGTAATAATCCCTTTCTTATCAATGAAAAAGAGACGAAGTGCTTCGATTAAAGTACATACATAGTATTTAGATATAGCCATAGCCTGCTGAATCATTTCTTTGGTAAACCAAGGAAACGGATCCACCAAAGAATGGATAGGAAGCAGTGTATAGCTTAATTTCTCTGTATCTTCTTGACGTACAGATAAGATAATTCCTTCTTCCATCCGGCGAGCAAAAGAAACTACGCATCGATATCCCACATCAGCAGACGGCAATGAATCAGGAATTCGATAAGAAAATGTTCGATTTAAATGTTTCGATGGGCGATTAATCAAAACCTCTGCTACAGACACAATCATAAAAACTCCAATATCCAAAAATATATACATAGGACATATGAAATATTGATACGTCCTATTGTATCATATTGGGACATCATATGAAAAAAATAGTAACACATCAAAGTAAGATACCTACATGACACATATCACACATAGTATATATTATGAAATGTAATTTGCTGTAATCATATGTTGGAAATATACTTATTGGATGTTGATTACTTATCATAATCACTAAAAATATATACTAAAAAGCTGACCACCAGTAGCCGTTAACATACTTGTGGTCAGCTTTATTAACATAAAAGACAAAAATTATAATCCTGCTTCTTTTCTAAGAACATCGGCCTTATCTGTGTGTTCCCACGGAAGATCCACATCGGTTCTGCCAAAGTGTCCATAAGCAGCCGTCTGCTTATAAATTGGCCGACGGAGATCAAGCATGTCGATAATACCAGCAGGGCGAAGTTCGAAATTCTTGCGAATAAGAGCTGCAATAGCTTCATCACTAATGCGACCTGTACCAAAAGTATCTACGAAAATAGATACAGGCTGTGCTACGCCGATCGCATAAGCCAACTGGATTTCGCATCGATCAGCAATTCCAGCAGCTACAATATTTTTAGCTACATAACGAGCTGCATAGGCAGCACTTCTATCCACCTTTGTGGGGTCTTTGCCAGAGAAGGCACCGCCACCATGA
>DJPC01000144.1:14927-15126 GCA_002439665.1 Dialister sp. UBA6422 | reverse complement strand
TCAAAAATATGTTTCAAAAATTCTTGATCCATGCCGATGCCTGTATCTGTGATGACCCATCGGAAGGTGACGCTTTCGTCGTCCTCGCTCAATATATCAATATCTGTGGCAATGCTGCCATGTTTCTTGTTGTATTTCAGGCAGTTTTCATAAATATTGAGTAATACTTGTCTTAGATACACTGGATTGGTATAGACAT
>DJPC01000144.1:0-14833 GCA_002439665.1 Dialister sp. UBA6422 | reverse complement strand
CGGGCATGAACAATGGAAATCGTATCTGTCATGATCTGAGACAAATAGACAGGCTCTTCTTTAAGCTCCAGTTCATCACTTTCCAGTTTACTCATCTGCAGAATATCATTTAAAAGAGATAAAAGATGGTTGGCAGCGATCAGCATTTTTTTATGATTTGAGCGGACCAACTCTCTATTTTCCAAATGAATGTCATCAATTTTCAAAAGACCGATGATTCCATTAATGGGGGTACGAATATCATGACTCATACGGGCCAGGAAATTACTCTTAGCGGCATTGGCTGTTTCCGCCATGGTGACCGCTTTCTTGAGGGCCATATTTTTGGATTCCAGTTTTTGATTGTAATCCATTTGCAGGTCCAATTGCTGCTTCTGATAGGCTCTAGACATATGCAGTTTGAGGATCTGAATGCCACCTATCATGGCTAGATAGAAGAAAAGGAAAATAATGATATTTCTAGGAGTGGTTACGTAAACTTCACTAGCCGGTACATAGGCGTAAATATTATGATCTCTAGCTCTTTGTACCAACCCATACCCAGAAATCAAACTGTCGCTGATAGGCATGAGCTGGCTGTTGGCAGCCCCTTGATTGATAGCATATAAAATAGGAAGGTCTCCATCCATTTTACCTAGCAGGGTTTCATCTGTGGAGGCCACCACTCGGTTATCCTGGGTGACTACAAGGGTTTCTTCCCCATGATTCTTGAATCCAGAAAGTGTCATACGGAGAGAATGGCTAAAAGCTTTTCCGTAGGACTCACTGGTACGATAGTAGACCACCAAAATACCTGGCCCATCTTGCCTTTGCACGGCAGCTACGTCGATGTAAGACAAATCTTTTCCTACATAGCGGAATGTATAGGTCTTTTCTGGAAAATGAGCCACGTCTAACAAAGAAGGCATGCTGACATGCTGCAGAATAGAAGAAGAAAGCTTTCCTTCCTTATCGTAGCTGTATTGCACATGTCCGGCTTCATCTAAAAGAAGGAGTCCCGATAGATAGCCTTTATTGACTAGATTTTTCAGATCCTCTTCACTGTAAGCACCAGGTGTTATTTGGGGAGCTAGCAATTCCGCCGTTTCTATCATGCGAAATAGACTTTTTGATTCCGAAGAAATACTGAGTTTCAAATCATTATTACACTGCTGCTTTAAGTACGATGTGGTATTGAAAAGCCGGGTGCGCGTATTGGCCATATCATTTTGCATGGACAAAATGATAATGAAAAAAAGGAGTACGATTCCGATGACAAGTTCTATGGTCCATAGGGAGGTTTTCTTGGTGTTGACTAATTCTTTTGTTGTCATATTCATTCCTCCACATATTCATGGCCCTTGGGGACATATTTTTTTATGATTTTTTCTGTAGTCCCATCATTTTTCATTTCTTCTAGGACTTCATTCAGCTTTTCTGGCAAGTCTCTTGTCTCATTTTTATCAAAGGCAACCCCCAATCCTACAGTCTGCAAAGGCACATCCAAAATGCGATAGGAGACTTGGAAATCTTCGGTGAATTGATGAATCGATGTGTCGTGAGCCGCGATGGCATCCACATATCCTTTAGAGAGGAGGGTGTACATTACATCTTTATTTTGTGCAGAAATGATCCGGTTGAAATGGGGCATAGATGGATCATGACGGCGGAAAATATCCTCTGGTTTGGTGGTGGATTGCAAGGCAATGGATTTTCCTTCTAAATCACTGAGCTTTGTGATGGGACTCTCTGGATTGACTGCAATGACTTGGTGACTTTTCATATAGGGCCCAGCCCATTGGTATTGACTTTCTCGACCAGTCATAGTGAAACTGCTCCAAATGCAATCGATTTTATGGTCAGCCAAAAGGGATTTCTTTTCTTCCCAATTGATGAAATGAAATTCTGGGGTATATCCCATTCTGCGGAAGGCTTCTTCCGCCAGCTCCACGTCAATGCCACGAACGTGTCCGTCTAAATCTCTATAATTGAACGGACGGTAATCATCACATCCCACTATGATTTTGGGCAAGGAAGAGGAAGCTGTATGGGATGTATTTTTAGGATACATCCATACTAAAAGAGCTGCAAAAATGACAACGATTGTACCATACAGAATTGGCATTTTCATTTTTTTCATAGGCCGCGTACCTTTCTTGTCATTGGTATTAGAAAATATATAAAGAAATTATGTCATTTATAAATGATTTTATATTAGCTTATTATATCATGTCAAGAGCATGGCACGGATAGGAGGAGTCTTAATCCCAGTTTTTTCTTCGTATGCAGATATTTTGGCAATGGAAAGTGTTTATATTTCTAACTGATGTTTATCACTGATCATCTTGGACGTCTAGCTTTTGGCTATAGCACATGTCAGCCTATAGGAATCCACCTATGAAAGAGAAACGTTGGAAGAGAGAAAATATTTCTTCCCTGGTGGACAAATTCCCTGACATTGATATATGATTAGTATAACTATATACATATATATCTTGGTGTGTGGTCATGAGGTGATTCCTATGAAACAGTTCGATGCATTACAAAAAGAATATCCAGAATTATACAAATATTGCCATAAAGCAGAAGAGTATATGAAGGAAGACCCGGAATCTTCGCTTCTCAAAGCAGGAAAAGCATTGGAATACATGGTGAAAACTTTGGAGAAGAATCAGCTAGAACCTGTGGTATGGATCCATGAACATAGAAATGATTGCATCAATGAACTGGCGCAGCATGGTACCATCGATGAAGACTTTGCTAGTGAACTTCTGAAACTTCGTATCCTTTGCAGCGATGCCTTAGATGATAGAAATGAAAAGGAACCTACTGTAGAAGATGCAGAAAAAGGAATGGCGCTTTTATCTTCTTTGGTAGGCCGCTTTATCCATACCATGGAAACATTAGGCAATATGAGGAAAACAGGAAAAACAACGCCGAAACCTATGGGAGTGAATCGCAAGAAAGCAGCCAAAGCAGGAAAACTCTTAGCCTTAGGTGGCGTCATTGCAGCAGCAGCACTGACGGTTATTTTTGGCAGCAAAGAATAACATATAAGAAATCATAGATATACAAAAAGCAGTGATGAGGGTCGCTGCTTTTTTGTGTGCCATGGAGAGATGCATCTTTCACGATGAGTTTTTACTTTGTGGATGGTCATTCATTCATCTTTTACCTGGTAAGAAAATGGATTGCCCATGGCTCCCAGCTTTTAGTTGTTTGTTGCCTTGGTCAAACAACTGGGAGCTGGGAGACCGTGGATATTTTCTATCATTTCTAAAGAAATCAGAAAAAGTCTGATAGAAATATTGATTTCAATAAATAGGTATCCTATATTATGGAATATAAAATAGAATGATAAGCTTTTGTTGGATATGCAAGAAAAGATGGGGAAAGAAATTTTTCTTAATATGCAGCTATCTTTGTATGATTTTATTATTTTTGATGGGATATTGTTAGTATTATAAATGGTTTGGTTTGTGGTGAGTGTTTGTTATGTCATGGGCTATGGGCATTTCCTTCCATTCATCCCAGACGAAGAAAGAATTGTAACATGGAAAGTAAGAAAAATGTATTGCTAGCTGGATTTTCAGACATGGATCCAGTAGAGGTCAAGCATCGATTTTGGCAGGAAGGCTGGGGCGTGTACGGCCCTGTCATGGAAGAGCAGGAAAAAACGGTCATAGAGGCTCATCCTATTTCTTGCGTGGTATATATGGCAGGGAAAGAAATCAGCCAAGGGGATTTCTCTCATTTGCAACATCTGTTAGAAATAGCCCATGCATGCCAGGTGAAACAGTTTGTTTTTGTTTTGCCCTCCTTTTTTCAGGGAGAGATGGGAAAAGAAGGGAAGGATTTCGATTCTCGCTTTGACTTAGCAGAAAAATTTTTCATTTCCTATTGTAAAGCTTATGAGATCACTGGATTGCTTCTAAAAACGTCTATTCTCTATGGTCCTTATATGTATCCGATCAAAGATTCCCTGGCCTATAAAATCTTGGAGGGCAATGAGTCTCTTTGGCAAGTCACTTTGCGGCAAAAGGGGGCTTTGTATACAGAGGACTTGGCTTTTGCTATCTATCAGGCAGTGCAAAGGGAAGAAAGCGGTGTATTTTCTATTTCTAGTCTGGATGAAGATAGGCAAGAAACATGGGGATGGCGTCCTCATTATCAGAATGGTGCAGCCATAGAAGAGACAAAAAAGTGGCTTTGTACTTATGAAGAAACAGAAAAAAGGAAAAAAGTAGAGGAAGAAGAAAGTCATAGGCGAGAGGTTCTTAAACAGAAACTCATTCCTTATATAGAAAATGGTATAGGCTTTGTGCTTATGGCAGCGATCGCTTGGTGGCAAAATGGCACGCCAGTCAATGAATTGACCAGGGTCGATTTCAATTATGTGTATATGGGTACCATGGGGCTTCTCTATGGTAAAAAACAGGCCTTACTGGCATTTCTTTTCTCTTCACTCATCTTATGTGGTTCTCTGTTTTCCCATCAGGCAGAGCTGGTTAGCCTTTTGTACATGCCTCAATATCTGCTTCATTTGACGACCTATCTGTTTGTAGCCGTACTTACGGGTTATTTTGCAGATGCGAAAACATTTACGATTTCCTCTTTTACTTGGAAAATATCGCAGCTTAAAGAGCAGTATGATTTTTTAAAAACCATGTTTAAAGAAAGTGTAGCAGTCAAAGATGCCTTGTATCGGCAAATCATCAATAGCGAAGATACGGTAGGCCGGATGTACCGCTTGATGCGTCGCCTGGACCGGGTGGAACTGGAAGATATTTTTACCCAGGCTGGGGTGGTTACAGAAGAAATCTTAGGCGTCCATGATGTGGCCATTTATGCAGTGAGCGGTAATAAGAAATTTATGCGACTGAAAATGCATGTAGGGAACACGGATTTGGGCGGTATATCCAAAGAAATTAGTCAGCATTTTTATTTGCGCCAGGTGATGGAAAGTCATCAATTATTTGCCAATACCTCTTTGCTGCAAGATGCTCCAGACTTAGCCGCTCCTATTTTATATAAAGGAGACGTGATTGCTTTAATTGAAGTGCGAGAATTGGATCTTAGCCAATGGTCCACGGCGGAGCAAAATATATTATCCGTAACGGCTCGTTTGATTTCTGATGCCATCGCCAGGGCTCTTCGATATGAAGCAGATATGGAGGAGAAACGGTATATAGAAGGGACTCGGATTTTAACAGAATCAGAATTCCATCATATCCTAAAAGCCATGGAGGAACGGAGTCGTATCCAAGGAAAGATCCCTTTAGGGAAAATCACTCTCCTTAGTCAATCCATGTCTCTTCTTGCATTGGATAGGAAACTCCAAAAGGTCATCCGTCCTGATGATTATGTTGGCATGGAGCAAGGAAATATACAGATTCTTTTGGTGGGAGCAGATACCAAAGCTGTGGAACTGGTCATCAAGAGACTGGAAGAAGCAGGAATCAAGGTCCAGTAAAAAGTGCGTGTGGTATTATAGGCTTTCCCAAATGGATGTATCATTTATTAAGAATCATAGGGATGTATTTTATGGTTATTCCATGGATGATGTAAGGTGCACTCATATGCATGGGCCTATAACCGGTGATAAGGAGGTGAATTGCTCATGATAGAAACTACATACATCATTGGTCATCTGATGGTATCCCTTTTGGTAGGAGCTATCACTTTATGGAAGTGGGGGAAAGGAGAGGCTTTTTGCGAAACCCTCTTGGTTTTGACATTGCCTGTCTTTGGATTGTGTATGTGGCTTATCTTTCATGGGGTCCAAGTCTTTTATCCTTTGATGGTGGAAAAAAGGCCTATCCTTCCCAAACCGATCGAACGATTATCTTTTGGAGATATTCCCTATGATGAGGATATGATTCCCCTTCGAGATGCCTTTCTTTTGGATGATGTGCATAAAAAGCGGAAATTTTTTACCGAGGCTATCAAGCAAAATGTGGTATCTGACGAGGAAATCCTTCTATCGGCTATTCATGATGAGGACCGGGAAATGTCTTACTATGCCGTGTCTATGATGACTACCCGTATGGAAACGTTGGAAAATCAATTGATAGATGTAGAAAAGAAATTGGCGCAACAAAGAACAGTACAAGGACTTAAGACATATGCCTCCTTGCTCAGAAAGTATGTATCTCACAAAACATTTATGGATCGGTTTTCTTTTATAGAAAAAGAAAAGAAATATAAGGAAACGTTGCAAACACTCATACAAAGAGAGCCAGAGGAGAAAGAATCTTATCTGTATCTCTATAAGCTATTGATGGGAAGTAAGCAGTGGAATGAAGCGGAAAAGGTGTGCCAGGCATATCAAAAACACTTTGGTATGGAGGAGAAAACATTTCTTTTGTATATAGAACTCTATGAAAAGAGAAGAAATAAGGATGCTATGATGGCTATGATACAACAGATGAAGGAAAGTCCTCTTACCTTGTCAAAAGAAGCTTTGCAGGTCATTCGGTATTGGGATAGAAGGAGCCAGTCATGAATAGAAAACAAATCTATATGGTGATTGGCTTTGCTGCTTTGGTGGGATGTTTTTTCCAGTATAATCGCATGGATGGATTTCTTAAGTGGAGCAGCGTAGAAAATAGGGCCCTCATCACGGGGAAAAGTACATCTACCCCTATGGCAAAGAATATAAAAGATAAGTACCTGCTTCTTTATGATGCTTCCGATGTGGGAAGTGTTTTGACGTCCCATATGGTAGAAAAAATTTTAAAGGAAGAAAAGAAAGAAGTCATTCCTGTCAAAGCGAGAGAATCCGTCTCTTTGGATAGTACTTATAGGGCTGTATTGGTGGTGTCTAGCCATGTCACATCCATGCCTTCTTATGAGCATATGCTATCCTATGCGAAAGAAGGGGGGACAGTGATCTTCTTTCAGCATCCCGATGAAGAGGACGTAGATTCTTCCTTACAGGCATTCATGGGCATCCAAGGGGGCACCCATAAGACTTCTTATGGTCTAGAAGTTATGGACGATTTTCTTTTAGGTGCTAGAGAGATGGTATTGGGAAAAGATCACTATAGCACCGATACATTGGATGTAAAGCTTAGAGAGAATGCTACGTGTCATATACAGTCTATCGATGGGATTCCTCTTTTATGGGATGCGCCCTATGGGGATGGAAAAGTGATCGTGTATAATGGCGTTGCTCGGGATGCAAAGGATAATTACGGTCTATATACAGCCATGGTGAATCATAGCGGAGAAGAGGATATCTATCCCGTCTTGGGGAAGAAGGTCTTTTTTATCGATGATTTCCCCGCTCCTACACCGGAAGGAAATTTTGATAAAATTTATAACGATTTCCATATGACCACCGCGGAATTTTATCGCAAGGTTTGGTGGCCCTATATGCTACAGCTTGGGAAAGACTATGATTTGAAATATACAGGCCTCATTATAGAAACCTATGGCAATCAGGTGAAAGGGCCTTTTCATCCTCTATCTGGCAGAGCGGCAAGAGACAATGTGATTGTCTATGGCAGAGAACTTTTGGCTGCTGGCGGCGAATTGGGCATTCATGGGTACAACCATCAGTCTTTGGCTCCGGCGGGATATAACCAAGAAGAGTTAGAATATATGCCCTGGGCCAATGAGGCGGATATGGAAGAGGCAGTCAAAGAACTTCACCGCTATGTGAAAGAACTCTATCCAGATTATGAATTCCGTACCTATGTACCGCCTTCCAATATATTAAGTCCAGAAGGATACGAAGCTGTGAAGAAGGGATTTCCAGAAATCAAAATTTTTGCTTCCCTTTGGGATGGGCTGAGTCGAGAATGTTATTATCAGGATTTCGGTATTGCCAAAGATGGGATGTATGACATTCCTAGAATTTCAGCGGGTTATGCTCCTGATGACCATTTAAAATGGGCGGCCATCAATGGTATCAATTACATGGGGATTTTTTCCCATTTTGTTCATCCTGATGAATTGTTCTATGAAGAAAGTAAAGATTTATCCTGGAAGGATATGGAACAAGGAATGAATCGATTCATGGGAGATATGACGGCTCGCTACCCATGGCTTGCAGGCAGTACGGCTTCCGAAGCAGCCGATGCTTTGGATGATTACACCCACTTTGATTACACTGTGAAGAGAACAAAAGATCATTTGACGATTGATATGCAAAATTTTAGAAAGCCCATGTCTTTTATTTTGCGAACCCATAAAAAAGTAGCAGGCACCAAGGGATGCCGCGTCACTTCTGCAGGTGAGGATGCTTACTATGTAGAGGTGACAGATACAGAGGCTGTCATTACATGGAAGGAGGATATATGATGCGGATCTGTCTCTTGACAGAAGGTTCCTATCCTTATGTAGTAGGCGGCGTGTCATCGTGGATTCAGATGCTCATGAAAGGTTTGCCAGAGCATGAATTTGTGGTGTATTCCATTGGAGCAGAAGCCAAAGATAGAGGAAATTTCCGCTATCCCTTACCAGATAATCTGGTACATATTCAGGAAGAATTTTTGGATGATATCCTAAAAAGTCCTTCCACAGGAATGAAGGAAAATTTTCTGTCTAAAGAAGAAAGAAAAGCTCTTTATGATTTGGTCAATGGAGAAGGAGACATTCCTATCCACGAACTGATTACTCTCTTTCGCAATCCCAAGCGCAGAGTATCTCCTATGACGATTTTCATGAGCAGTGATTTCTTCGATATCATCCAAGACATTTATGAAAAGAAATATAGACATTTGCCATTTACAGATTTCTTCTGGACCATGCGCTCTATGCTGCTTCCTTTGTTTTATTTAGTGGCCCAGCCCTTACCTAAAGCCGATGTGTATCACAGCGTGGCCACTGGCTATTGTGGGATTATTGGAAGCCTGGCAGCGACAGTCTATCATAAACCTTTTATGATTACAGAGCATGGCATTTATTCTAGAGAAAGGGAAGTAGAAATCATTAAGAGCAGCTGGGCTAAGGGGGATTTCAAATCTCTTTGGATTCAGTATTTCTATCATTTGGCTAAGCTATCTTATGATGCCGCAGACCATGTGTATACTTTATTTGAGCACAATGTAGAAATCGAGCATGATCTAGGGTGCGATCCTTCTAAAACAGCGGTGGTTCCCAATGGCATTCATATGGAAAATTTTGCGCACATCCCTCCTCTTGAAGACCATAAAGGACCTTTTACCGTGGGTGCAGTGGTGCGAGTGGTGCCCATTAAAGATATTATCACCTTACTTCGTGCCTTTTTCTTGGTGAAAGAAAAAATCCCTGATGCCAAATTATATGTGATGGGACCTTATGAAGAAGACCCTGAGTACTATGCTCAGTGTTTGCAGACCGTCCAAATGTTAGGACTTCATGATGTGTATTTCACTGGTTCTATTCAAGTGGCAGAGTATTTAGAAAAAATGGATGTATTGGTTCTTTCTTCTATCAGTGAAGGACAGCCTTTGGCTGTTTTGGAAGGACAGGCGGCTCGTAGACCATTTGTCACCACTGATGTGGGATGCTGCCGGGAATTGATCTATGGGGATAGTCATGACCATTTGGGAAAAGCAGGTGCTGTAGTGGCTCCTATGGATTTTGAAGCGATGGCCCATGAGATTTTGCGGCTTGCTGATGATTTTCCTCTTCGAAGGCATATGGGGCTTGTGGGATATGAACGAGTAAAAACTTACTATACCTATGACAAGTTTATTGACTCTTATAGGAAGATTTATGAAAAGGAAGGACAGGTGAAACGCTGATGGCTGGTGTAGGATTTGAATTGAAGCGGCTTTTTCAGAATAGAACCGCTGCCGGCCATTTGAGAGCTTATTCGTACTCTGTCATTATTACGGCAGGTCCTTTTGCTTTGATGACTGCCATGGTACTTTGCGTGCAACTGCTCTTTTCTTATTTTCACGTGGATCTTTTGACATCAGAGCTTTTTGTGGGCGCCGTGGTGTATTCTTTTGTATTTTCACAGATTCTATCTTCTGGCTTTACCATGGTGATCACACGGTATGTGGCAGATTCATTATCCATTCATCGCTATGATGATATATCCGCCTCCTTTTTAGGATTATCCAGTATCCTGTCATTTCTAGGAGGGATTTTAGGGGTCTTATTTTTCTGGAATAAGCCATTGGATTTTGGTACTAAATTATTTTCCTATCTGTTTTTTGCCCAGCTTATGGTAGTGTGGGTAGAAAGTGTTTATCTGACTGCTTTAAAACGGTATATGCCGCTTCTTTTGACCTATCTTTCTGGGGTTCTTATCAGTCTTTTCCTCACCTATTTCTTATTGAGCACTTCCCTTCTTCTTCCTATCCATGGTGCGCTTCTTTCTATGGATGTAGGAATGGCACTTATTATGATTTCTTTTTTGATTCAAATCGTAAGTCACTTTGGCCTTAAGAAAGGAAGCATGCATTTTGCCTTCTTGCCTTATTTTGATCGCCATTGGCGATTATTTCTGACATCTATTTTCTATACTGCCGGTTTATTTTTACCCAATATCATCATTTGGCAAGGACCTTGGAGTATCGTGATCGGTGACACGTTCCGCTTTTCTCCTGTGTATGATGTGGTTACTTTTTATGCTTTTTTATCTATTTTGCCCTTAATGGCCATGTTCGTAGTATCTACGGAAACCAATTTCTATGAAGCATATGCTCGTTATTTTGACTATATCATTCATAAGGGAAATTTTAGAGAAATAGATGATGCTAGAAAAAATGTCATCGAGACCTTGTGGATGGGGCTCAGACATATGGTAGAATTTCAATTGGTCTTTTCTCTTGTCTTTTTGGCTGTGGGGAATTATCTCCTATCCTGGTCTGGTATTACCTATAGTCAGGTCAATATGTATAATGTACTTCTCATGGCTGCCTTTTTTACCGGTACTTTACAGGTGATTTTGATTTTGCTTTTGTATTTTGATTATCAAAAAGATGTCCTGCAAGTGACGGGCTTTTATTTCTTAGGAAATCTGTTGACTGG
Source organism: Dialister sp. UBA6422 (assembly GCA_002439665.1). GTDB lineage: Bacteria > Bacillota > Negativicutes > Veillonellales > Dialisteraceae > Dialister. Next base: position 3,883 of record DJPC01000144.1, on the reverse strand, counting down.
GCTAGGGGGACTGTACCTATGGGGAGAAATGAGCTATGGGTTCACTTTTTTCGCAGTGAGTCTTTTGAGCCTCCTATATGGTCTCCACCGTCTTTCCCATTTTGCGGATCGTATCAATTATTATGTTTTTTGCGCTCAGCCGATTTTCTATCGTCCGCCCCATGGCTGGGCGACCAGATTGGCCAAGAAATTGTATGGGGAAAGGCTTATAGATTTGGAACGGGAAGCAGGGAAATAGATGATGGCTAGTTCTTTGTCTATATGGAGCCAGCGTTTATTGATAGGGATAAAGAATTAGATTTCTTTTTATGATGGATATCATTTGGTGTGTTATAGTGCAGAAAGGAGTTGCCATATTGAAAGCACGAATCTATGTATCTGCTGCCATATTGGGAAGTTTGTGGTGGACAGCTGCTGGAACAGTAGAAGCTTCTCTTAGTCATCCTTTCTGGGATGTCCCCTCTTATTTCCAAACCTTGAGAGATGCTAGGGAACAGGTTATAAACCGCCGTCAGGCAGAAGCTTATGTACGTTCTGCTAAGGCCTATGTGAAAGAAGCTCAAATTTCTTTAAAGCAGGCTAGGAAAAATTTGGAAGATGCCAAGGGAAATGAGGCAGATGCTAGGAAAGGACTAGAAGATGCCAAAGAAAGGCTAGAAACAGCACGGAAGGCATTGGAGACGGCCAAAGAAAGAAGCAGAATGGCGGAAAGAGAAGAAGCCAGTGCGACAGAAGAAGCGGATATAGCGAGAAGGGATGTGTCAGAAAAGAGAGAGGAAGTTTCTTCTCTAGAGTCAGAGGTCTCGTATGGGGAAAACACTGCCACGGGCTATAAGGCTATCCCCAATGAAGAACGAGAAAAGCGAATCCAGGAAGCATGGGAAAAAGTCAATTATGCTCCCAGTTATTTAGAAGACATCCGAAGAGAAATCGATGGGGAAGGAGAGACCGAGGAGACGGAAGAAGAAATAGAAGAGGAAAATGCGCTTTCCCATGACTTAGAGGAAGCAGAAGAGGAATTGTCTTATTTAGAGGATCTCTTAGCAGAAAAAGAGGATGCTTTAGCCCAAGCGGAGATGGAAGCCGAAGATGCCAGGCAGGAAGTGAAAGATTGGATGGATGAATACCAATCGGCACAGCAAGATATAGCAGATAGCCATGCTTGGCTTCTGGAAGCAGAAAAAGAGACAAGTGAAAGTGTAAGAGATGTGACACTTTCTATTAAAGAAGTCGAAGAGGCACAAAGGGAAGAGAAAAAAGCCAGTTATGAGCTTTTGCATTTAGGAGAAGGAGTTTCCTCTACCACTGGCATGGAGTATGCTTCCTGGAAAGGGGATAAAAGCCAGGGCCATCAGCTGATCATCCCTTATAGCGTGTATGCGAAATTGCACAAGGGTTCTATGTCTCTTTCCACTGGCTATATGGCCTCTTCTATTTCGGCTACTTCAGGAGAAGGCACGGTGCATCATTTGACAGATACGTCTCTTTCCTTTACCTATGACAACAATCATAAGAAAAATGAAACCCATTATATATTGGGACTTAATTTACCTACAGGGAAAAGTGATACCCATCCTGATGCAGCCGTTCCTTCTCTTTTGGGGCGGTATACGACCTTTGGAGAAGGATTCAATGTGACACCTGCCATCGAAGGGGTGCATCATTTCAATGAAGTAGATAGCATAAGAGGCCTCGTGTCCTATTCTTTCCGCGGGGATTATACTACGAGGCAATGGGATTTCTTAAAAGAACCGGTACACCGGGTCATGTCTAGCCGCGTATCTCCTGGTCATCAGCTTTTAGAAGAAGTGTACTATATCCATGCAGGAGATACGGAGCAGCTTTTGGCTTTTTTGCGCCATAGCGCCAGCTCTTCTATGACCCAGCACCTAGAAGGCGGCCTATCTCTTACTAGCCAGGAAGGGGATTCATGGGATTTTGGGATTTTTTATGATAAACCTTTATCTTATAGAGACTCTTGTCAGGCCTATTGGATTCATGACCATGAAGATCCCCAAAAGGGAGCGTATGCATCCTTATCTGGCGGTATGAGCTATGATGGTTTTGGAATCGGGCTTTCTAGGAAATACAATGCCTTTCAAAGGGGACAAATCATGATTCATAGTCTCTTTGGCAATGGACATACGGAAAATTGGCGTAGCGGTCTGGGAACGAATCATCCCAGGCGGTATTCCTTAGAAGCTCTTTGGGAATGGAAACTAGATGAAAGAAATACTATCCGCCTTATGGGAGAGCGTTATTTCTATAAGGATCGGTCCCTTGGCGATTACCATGGATGGAATGTGGCTATCTATGGTAGTCATACCTATTGATAGGTGTATTTGGCATTTCTATGATAGATAGAAAGACAATCTGTTATGGTATGTGATAACTAACAACTAGCAACTAGCAACTAACAACTTCTCAATGAGTATGAATGACCTTAATAAGGGAATAACGTTACATTCATTAGTTTTTTGAACAGAATCTAATTCTTTTATGCTATACTATGATTTATTGCATTGCTTTTTATGGCTCTTATAATAGATATGAGGAAATATATGAAAAAGAATGTGGTTATTCTCACGTTAGCTTTGCTTTTGGGGACGGTGCTTACAGGAGGCTGCCAAGAAGGTCATCCTGCAGGAGATAGAGAGCAGATTTCCTATGAAACAAGCATGGTGGATCTTATTTCTTCCTTGAAACAATATAGCGAGAAAAAACACCCAGGCTTTGGCCTTATTGCCAATGGCGGGGCGGCTCTCTTTCAGGAAAGCGAGGAAAATAGTATTTCCAATATAGAGACCTTATCTCGTTCTCTGGAAGGGGTCATGGCAGAATCTATCTATTACGGATGGGATATGAAAGACAATGTAAGCACTCCGGCGGAAGAAACAGAGTATATGGAAGAGAATGTATCTAAGGCCCAGAGCTATGGAATGGTTGTTTTTTCTTTAGATTATTGCCATAGTCCCAAGCGGGTAGTCCATTCGTATGAAGAAAATGATGCCCACTCTTACATAGGATGGGCCTCTCCTTCCAGGGAACTCACTGTCATTCCAAGGGATATTCATCACGAAAATGAAAGAAATATATCTAGCCTTCGCGATGTCAAAAATTACTTGGTCCTTCTTAATGGCGAATCTTATGCAATAAAGGAAAAGTATCTGGCAGATCTAGGAAATACCAATTATGATCTTCTCATTATTGATAGGGATTTTAACGGACAGCCTTTATCTAGGGAAGAGGTGGCATCCCTTAAGAAAAAAGCCAATGGAGCCCGCCGATTGGTATATGCATACATGAGCATTGGAGAAGCGGAATCCTATCGCTCTTATTGGGATCCTTCCTGGGATATCTATCAACCTTCCTGGCTAGCAGCAGGAAATCCAGAGTGGGAAGGCAATTATAAAGTCAAATATTGGAAAGAGGAATGGCATCACATTCTTTATGGAAGTGAGTCCTCTTATTTGGACCAAATCATCAATGCAGGTTTTGATGGGGCTTTCTTGGATGTAGTAGATGGTTATGAGTATTTTAAATCATAACCATCAAAGGGACGGTTTATGGTTTGATTGACCGCTGCATCCATCATTACTAGTCACCATTGATATATGATCAATACAAGGATAGGGTATGAAGCAATTTACTATACAACCGGGAGAAGCTGGACAGGCAGTTTTGAAGTATCTTTCTCGACTGCTTCCTGGTGCAACCATGGGTCTTCTTCGCAAAAGTATGCGAAAGAAGAATATCACAGTGAATCAAAAGAAAATAGAAGGGCGAGAAAAACTAAAAACCGGAGATGTAGTGACGGTATGGTTTTCTGAAGAGACTTTGCTTCATTTCATGGGACAGCAGGAAGAAAAAATACCCGCTGGGA
>DJPC01000163.1:7629-13411 GCA_002439665.1 Dialister sp. UBA6422 | reverse complement strand
TCATAGAAATAGGAACATATACAGAAAGCTTTCTATCTTGAAAAGCCTGCGTCATCTACTCTTCATGGCATTGGCTGGTTCTTGCACTTTATACCACCAGCAGTAAAGAGCTGGTACGACTAGAAGACCGATAGCCGTAGCCAAGAGAAGTCCTCCGATGAAGGAAACTGCCAAAGGACGCCAAAATGGGTTAGGGATAAGGGGCACAAAGCCCAATACATCTGTGACAGAAGAAAGCATGATGGGACGAAAACGAAGGGCTGCCGATTCTACCACTGCATCATAGGGTGCTTTCCCTGCTTCTAAGTGCTGACGTATCTGATCCAATAGAATAATACTATTTCTAATAACCATGCCAGAGAGCGCCACCATACCGATAATGGCCACAAATCCAATAGACTGGCGAGTAATAAGAAGTGTCAAGATGGCCCCAATGAGTCCCAAAGGTCCTGTCATGACAGCAATGACCAATTTCGGAATTTGCCCCAATTCAAACATGAGTACCATAAGAACAAAGAATACCATCATAGGAACAGCCGCAAAAAGGTATTTCATGGACTTTTCGCTCCATTCCAAAGACCCATCTTTAGCAAAGGTGTATCCATCTGGTAGATTGTCTCTAAATTCCTTCAGATCTTTATTGTACAAGTTACTTGCTACGGAATCAGCTGTGTTTCCTCCAGTCACTTCAGCGCGCAATGTAATGGTAGGCTTTAGATTCCGGCGCCAAATGGTACTGGTTTCATTTTGATAGGAAATATCAGCAAATTCACCTAAAGGCACATAGCGACCATTTCCTACATGAACAGGAAGAGACGATAAGTTAGCAAGACGCGCTGTATTGTCGCCTTCTAGTTTAAAGGAAATAGGTACGAGCTGGTCCCCTTGATAAGATTCTGCCACTTTGTAACCGGAAAGTTTTACATATAGATCCTGGGACACGGCATAGTTATCGATACCCAGTTCTCTGACTTTATCCTGATTGATATGAAGTTTCACCATAGGTGTTTCTTGCGGCCAATCTAAGCTGGCATTGGTGATATTAGGATTTTGCTTCATAATAGCCAATGCTTCGGAAGCCAGCCGGCTAGTATCCTGGATGGTATCACCGGAAAGTCTAAACATAATAGGGTATTCAGAAGGCGGACCGGTGGTAATAAGCCGAGTATGGGCTCTCGCATCGGGGTATTTTTCTGCAATGAATTCTGTCAGTTCTTTCCTTACTTCATCTCTTCCCTTCTGGTCACTGGCCACGATAATCATCTGCCCATGGCCATCTTCAGGTGCTTTCGGGTCAAAGAGAAGAATAAAACGAGGTGCTGTATCACCAATATAAGTAGAGAAAGAAGAAATCCTTTCATCTCCATATAAACTATCTGCGATACCACTCATCACTTTCTTCGTTTCATTAATAGAAGCCCCTGATGGTAGGTCTACATCCAAAATAATTTCTGGACGAACAGAATCAGGGAAAAACTCCTGATTCACCCAGGGAAGGGTCATTAAGGTCAAGCAAAATACGCCAATAGTTCCTGCAATCACTGATTTTTTGAAATGAATGCAGAATGCAATCAATCGGTAAAAAATACGATAAGCTTCCTCACCGATCCAGGATTTGAAGCTTTTCTTTCCTTTTTTAGCCTCTTCTGCCTCTTTTTCTTCTTTAGTTTTGACTTTGATAAATCGATATCCCAATACAGGACTAACAAAAATAGAAGCTAACCAGGATAGGATCAATGCGGCACCGATGACCCAAAAGAGAGAAGCGGTATACTCAGATGTTTGTCCTTCTGCCATACCTACAGGAATAAAACCTGCAGCGGTGATGAGAGTACCTGCCAGCATCGGCTTGGCACAGCTTTTGTAAGCTGCCTCTGCCGCTGAAAGGCGGTCCATCCCTTGTTCTAGTTTCACCTGCATCATTTCGATGACAATGATGGCATCATCTACCAGAAGTCCCAAAGATACGATTAGGGCTCCTAAAGAGACGATGTGGAGATCGATGCCTTGCCATTTCATAAAGAGGAAAGTGGCACATACCACCACCGGGATACAAAGGGCCAGTACAATACCACTCCATAGTCCCAGTGATAAGAAAGAAGCCGCCATAACAATCACAATGGCTTCCAGAAGAGATTCTGTAAATTCATGAATAGAATTATTGACCACTTTGGGTTGGTCAGCTACCAGACCAATTTCCATGCCAGCAGGCAAATCTTCCTTGGCCTTTTCGATTTCCTTATTGAGATTATCTCCCAAGGTAAGGTTGTTCCCGCCTACTCGCATAGAAACAGCAATACCGATAGCAGGTTTACCATCAAAATAGAATAGAGAAGTTTCTGGTGTGGTATAGGACTGGGTCACAGTAGCCACATCTCCTAGGCGGAAATTCCTTTCTCCTACATGGATTGGAATATTTTCCAAAGCCTCTGTATTACCAAGAAGTCCTTCCACTCGGATAGCTACATTACGAGAAGACGTATGGATCATACCCGCCGGAGTCATAGCCGACTGCTGCTGCAGAATTTTGAATACATCACTGGGATTCATACCGAAAGAGGCCAGTTTATTCTGATCCATTTCGATATAAATATTCTGTTCCTGCACTCCCAAAAGTTCTACTTTCTGTACATCTTCTACGCCAGTGAGGCGGCGACGAATTTTTTCTGCTGCTTTTCTTTTTTCTTCATAGCTATACCCATCCCCTGTGACAGCATAGATAGAGCCATATACATCATCAAATCGGTCATTGATGTAAGGACCATATACACCAGAAGGAAGATTGCCCCATTCATCATTGACTAGATTGCGCATTTCATGCCACCTGGTCTGAATGTCTTCTTTTTTGACAGAATCCTTGAGATTCACATAAATGACAGTCTTCCCATTGTGGGTAAAAGATTTCAAATAATCCAGTCCCTTGGTATCTTGTAATTTCTTTTCCAAAGGATCTGTCACCTGCTCAGTGATTTGCTCAGCCGTAGCTCCTGGCCAGGCGGCTGTCACCACCGCTTGCCGGATGGTAAAATCTGGGTCTTCACTACGTCCTAGGTGGAAATAGGACCAAATTCCCCCTAGGATAATGAAGAAAATAAAGAAATAGACCACTGGCTTATGCTTGATGGCCCATTCTGCTAAGTTCAGGCCTTTCATAACCGTACCTCTTCTCCTTCACTGAGTTTACCAATACCAGCAGTCACTACCCGATCTCCATTAGAAAGACCAGATACGATTTCTACTTGGTCTTCTCCATATCGTCCCACCTGGACCTTCTGTATGTATACTTTATTGTCCCGTACCACCCACACAGAAGGTGTCTCATCTTGGGTAGCTATGGCAGTCAAAGGAATCATGACTCCCTTTCCCTTAGAGTTTTGATCAAATTTCACCTCAGCCGTCATCCCCACCGCTATATCTTGAGGCGGATCGGTCAGTGTCACTTTGGCGTCATACGTACCGGTAGATGTATTCGGCGCCGCTGCCACTTCACGGACTTTGCCTTCCACAGTCACACCGGGAAGAGCCCAGAATGTGACTTCACAGGGCATACCCACAGAATACTGGCGGTACTGCTTTTCTGTAAAGGAAATATACACGTCTAGTTTAGAATCATCAATAATAGAAACCACCGGTGTACCTGCGGCTACCACTTGTCCTACTTCATATAAAGTAGTGCCCACAATGCCATCTCTATCAGCGGTTAATACAGTAAAACCCAAATTATTTTCTGCCCTAGCCAAAGTAGCCTGAGCCGATTGAAGCTGCGCATCTGCCAAGTCAAATTGATTTCTTGTCTGATCCATAGCCAGGTCAGAAATGGCATTTACAGAATGAAGTTTCTCATATCGCGCCATGGTCGAAGCAGCTAGCTTATAAGAAGCCTCTGCTGCATTGAGGGAAGATCTTGCCGCAGCTGCTTGTTCTTCTGCATCTTTAGAGTCCACTTTGAAAAGAGGATCCCCAGCACTTACTCGTTCTCCAGAATTGACATACCGCTGCATGATACGCCCTCCCACTTGAAAGGCTAAGGGAGATTCAAAGTACCCATGGACAGTTCCAGAAAAACTATGTTTCACCTCTTGGCTACTTTCTCCTATCACCATAGATTTAACCAAAGGTGCTTTAGGAGCAGCCGTCTTCTCACTGCCACACCCGGAAAATACTAAGGAAGCCCCTAAAAGAGCCGCTCCTATATAGAGAGACAATCGATTCATTATATACCTCCTTTTTATGAAGAAGAAAAGTAGACCAGTAAAATCATAATCAACCATAGGTCACCCCATCACTGGCGGTACTTCCATGATTTTTAACTTTTCATTCTTCCATTCCCTTATTTTTCTATCCCTTTTAAAATGATTTCCTCTAAAACCTGCATGGCATCACTACCAGTCATATTTTGTTCTTTTAAGAAATCCGCATCCGTGATATTTTTAGTCGAAGTGATAAGAATCATTCGAAGAATATTCAAATTCACAGGGCGAAAAACGCCCTGATGCACTCCTTCTTCCAAAAGATCGATCATATTTTCGAATTGTTCCAATTTGAAATCCATCCAGTCTTCCCAAATATTCGGGTAATGGATTTCTAAATCTTTATAAAATCCATCAGGCAAGGCCCAGAATGTTTCTACAAAAAGCTGACAATATTGCAATAATTTTTCTTTCACGCTGATAGAAGATGCTAAAATTTTTCCCTGTTCTTTGGTGAATTTATTCATAGAAAATTCGCAAACCATACGTATCAATTCTTCTTTAGAAGAAGCCTGCTGATAGAGGGTACTTTTAGACATACGCAGCTTCCTTGCCATATCATCCATGGTGAATTTGACGGAATGAAGCCGGATTTCTTCTTCTGCCACTTGTAATAAACGGCTAGACATGATTACCTCCCAGTACTCAAATCGTTTTATCAGTACTATTTTTTCCTATTATACTATATATTCAGTCACCACTGCAATGAACTTATCAGAAAGACTATGAGACAAATCAAATAGCAGATGGTAACCTTTTTTACATTTTCCAATCCTTTTTGAAAAACACAAAAGACATCGTATCTCCAAAAATCTTTCAATAAAAAATGACGTTTCCTTATAAGGAAACGTCGTCATCTTACATGGTAGATGTATCATAATCCTATGGCTCTTACCGAGTCCATGGATAAAACGGTTCTTGCAAAGTCCGATCAATGCTTTCTTTGGTGATTGGTTGGAAATACACTTTAAGGAGACACAACCCTTCCGCCGGAGCTGTGATGCCCAATTTTCTTCTATCTTTTGCTTCTAAAATATGTTGGACCTCTTTGGGTGTTACGGCACCAATACCTGCATCCACCAAAACACCTGCAATGTTTCTCACCATATGGTAAAGAAAACCTTCTCCAGTCACATAGATCCGATAGAGCTCTCCCGTTTTGACAATGCGAATTTCATTGATTTTCCGTACCGGGTCAGAAGGAACAGAATTATTGCCTCTAAAAGAGGTAAAATCATGGGTTCCTTCCAATACTTGCGCCACCTGCTCCATTTTCATGATGTCTAATTTTTTCCCGGTACGCCAAATATATCGTTTCAAGAAAGGCGGGCATTGACGATTTTCAGTTAATAAATAACCATAGGTTTTTCCATAATTGCTGCGGCGCACAGAAAAATCCTCATCCATATCTCTGCTTTGCACAATACGGATATTACCAGGAAGCATAGCGTTCATGGCATACATGAATCGATCCCCTGGGATCGTAGACTCTGTATAAAAGGTGCACTCCTGCCCATAGGCATGAACCCCTT
>DJPC01000163.1:7383-7553 GCA_002439665.1 Dialister sp. UBA6422 | reverse complement strand
TAGACAGTTTTCCAGCATTTCCTGCACAGTCATACGGTTCTCCTGCCTCTGAAAGCCACCATAATCGGTTCCTTCATAAGAAACTGTTATCCAAATATTGCGCATCAGTTATGATACTCCATTCTTTACAATAAGCACATTGACTGTTGTTAGTTATCGGTTGTTTGGCC
>DJPC01000163.1:0-7342 GCA_002439665.1 Dialister sp. UBA6422 | reverse complement strand
AACAACAAACAACCAGCAACAATCATTCATTTCCTTACCACTTAAAAGATAAATAACAAGCCACTAGTTATCCGGATATGACATAGCAAAAGATTTGGGGTTTAAAGTTTAGGGTTTGCCCCCCCTAAAAACATTAAACCCCAAATCCACATCATAATTATTCTGATGGCCAGCCACTAACAACAATCATTTAAAATACACAAACAATACAATCAATGCCAAAGTCACAATAAAAATAGCAATGAAAGCATTCCTATCTCTCCAGGTATATGCCAGCTGATGCATTTTCGTGCGACCTTCACCGCCGCGATAGCAGCGTGCTTCCATAGCAGTTGCCAGGTCATCGGCTCTTCGAAAAGCAGAAATGAAAAGAGGCACCAGAAGAGGAATCATATTCTTTGCCCTTTGCCACAAGTTGCCATTGACAAAATCAGCACCTCTGGAAGATTGGGCTTTCATAATGCGATCCGTTTCTTCCAAAAGAGTAGGAATGAAACGAAGCGCAATGGTCATCATCATAGCCAATTCATGAGCAGGAACACCAAATCGTTTAAAAGGCATCAAAAGCGCTTCAATCCCATCGGTGAGCACAATAGGACTCGTGGTATAAGTCAAAAGAGAAGAAAAGGCAATGAGAAATACCAGTCGAAGGGTCATTACGATCCCGTTTCGAACCCCTTCTTCGCTAATATGAATAAATTTCCATGAAAAGATTTCTGTACCCGGTGTTGTCAGTATATGAATGAGCATAGTAAAGACAAGGATCACCCATAAAGGTTTGATGGCTCTCCACACCATGGATACGGGTACACCAGATAAAGCGATAGCGCCAAAGGTAAATGCCGCTACCAAAAGATAAGAAACTGGATTATTGGCTAGAAAAATAGCAATAATGAAAATCATGGTGCAGAGAATCTTCGCTCTGGGATCCATTTGATGAAGAAAAGAATGCCCCGGATAGTATTGGCCGAGGGTCATATCAGTGAGCATGTACTTTACCTCCCAGCATATCATACATACGAGTAACCGCTTCTTCTGTAGTTTTAGCATCTTCCGGTACAGGAATGCCTTTTTCTTTAAGGTAGAGAAGAGTCTGTGTCAAAGGAGGTGCATCTACACCACATTCCTGCAATTCTTTCCGGTGATGGAGAAAAATATCCATAGGTTTGCCATCCAGCACCAAATGTCCCTTATGCATAACCAAAAGGCGAGTCGCTAAGCGAGCAATATCATCCATATTATGGGAAACCAAGATGACAGAAAAGACACCTTTTTGATACCAACTTTGAATGCGCGCAAATATTTCTCGTCGCCCTATAGGGTCAAGTCCGGCAGAAGGTTCATCGAGAATCAAAAAATCAGGATGCATAGCGATGACGCCAGCAATAGCTACGCGACGTTGCTGTCCGCCAGACAAACGGAAAGGAGACCGACCTGCAAAGGTATCGTAATCTAATCCCGCAAATTTCATAGCACTTTTTACACGTTTTTCCGTTTCTTCTTCATCGCATCCTAAATTTTTAGGACCAAAAGCAATGTCTTTAGCCACCGTTTCTTCAAAGAGCTGATGTTCAGGATACTGAAAAACCATACCCACAGAATGTCGTTTCTTCACCGCTTCTTTAGATTTGGCTGCTAAATCCACTCCATCGATGGTAACAGTCCCACTAGTGGGATGAATGAGACCATTCAGATGCTGAATAAGGGTGGACTTACCACTGCCGGTATGTCCAATAATGCCTACAAATTCCCCCGCCTCAATGGTAAGATTGATATTTTCCAAGGCCTTTTTTTCAAAAGGAGACCCTTTCCCATAAATATAGTTTACATTTTTGACACATATGGACATAATGCTTCTCCTAACTCTTCATCAGTCATGCAGTCTTTTGGAATGGTAAGCCCCTTCTTCCGAAGTCCATGGGCAATATCCGCTGCTACCGGCACATCTAGTCCCATAGCGGTAAGTCTATCGGCCTCTGAAAATACTTCTCTAGCCGTTCCCTGCATTTGTAGCTTCGTCCGATCTACGACCAATACATGGTCAGCTGTCACCGCTTCTTCCATAAAGTGAGTGATAAGAACAATGGTAATCCCTTCGCTGCGATTGAGTTCATGGATGGTATCCATTACTTCCTTACGCCCTAAAGGATCTAGCATGGCTGTTGGTTCATCCAAAACAATACAGTCTGGATGCATAGCCAATACACCTGCAATGGCCACTCTTTGCTTCTGCCCGCCGGAAAGCATAGCTGGTGAATGGGTCCGATAGGCAGTCATTCCCACTTTTTCTAAAGCATAGTCCACTCGTTTTCTGATTTCATCAGGCGGAACACCTAGATTTTCTGGACCAAATGCCACATCTTCTTCTACAATAGCAGCGACCAGCTGATTGTCTGGGTTTTGAAATACCATGCCCACCTTCTGACGGATATCCCAAATATGGTTCATATCTGAAGTAGACATTCCTTCTACCAGTACTTCTCCAGATGTAGGTAGATACAAAGCATTGAGATGCCTAGCCAAGGTAGATTTACCGCTTCCATTGGTTCCAATAATAGCAGTAAATGATCCCTTTTCAATCTTAGCTGTCACATCAGACAAAGCATCAAAAGTCTTTCCATCCTCTGTTTCAAACGTATGGGTCAAATGCCGGATATCAAAAAGAATTTCTTTTTCTTTCTTTTCCACTTTCATATCCTTTTCCATAAATCCTCTTTCTTCATGTACACGGGACAACGCCATGCCTCTATAAATGAAATAGTAAAATGAATAGTAGCTAGAAATGGGAGACAAGCGAAAGAAACACATATACGCTACCCAAATCTCTAACTTCCAACTCCCAATTTCTATTTTACAATGATATTTTATGATACCAAACCTCATAGGCTACAGTCAATTCTTATTGTATCCAAGTATGTTTTAATTGTCAATTTATACCCTATGCATTGTAAACAATAAGAACTGCTACCTATGTAAAAATGAAACACCTCCCTGGTTACTACTTTTTCATTATGCTATACTATAAGTACAAAACCATACTTTATGGATGTGGATTTTTGCAGATCATCTGTTTTCGCCGCACAACCTCTTTAGGTTGTGTTTTTTTAATGGCCAGTTATTTTCTTTAGTTAGTAGCTCTTGATCATTGATTTCTTATAGTAAGCAGATCGATACAAAAATTTTTCACCTACCCCATAGAAATACATCTTATCATGTAAACTTCTGTGTACATATTGTTGTGAGTTGCTGGTTAGATGCTAATACCAGCAATCCAATTTCTCAAAAGGAGGATACTTTTGAATACTACCGGATATGCTGCTCTCGTTTTCGGAGCGGGAGCTTGTTATGGTGTGCTTTCTACCTGCGTCAAATTGGCGTATGCCCAAGGTTTTAATCTAGCTGACGTATCAGGTGCCCAATACTTCTATGGCATGACTCTTTTATGGATTGCCATTCTCTGTAAAGCCAGACATACCATATCATTAAAGACACTCCTACCTTTTTTCTTTCTCAGCATCCCCATGGCAATGACCACTATGTTCTACTACGAATCATTAGAAACGCTCTCTGCTTCTCTAACGGTGGTCTTCCTATTTCAATCCATATGGATGGGAACAGTGGTGGATATCATCCGTCAACATGCCTGGCCCACTTGGAGCCATTGTCTCTCCATACTCATGGCCTTAGGCGGGACCATGCTAGCAGCAGGATTATTTTCTGGACAAGAAACATTTTCTTTTCAGATTGGTATGCTTTGGGGACTTTTGGCCGCCTGTTCGTACACTGCAGAAATTGTGGGGCTCAATACATTTGGTAAAAACGTGCCCCCTCTATGGAAAAGTGCCATCATGTCCACCACAGCCGCTCTCTTTACGTTTTTCCTATTACCTCCTGTTTTTTTAGAATCCACCACTCGTTTTTTTGATTTAGCTCCCTTTGGTATTGTCTTAGGATTGTTCGGTGTCGCCTTACCACCTCTATTGCTATCCACAGGCATGCCTCATATCTCACCTGGTCTTGGTAGTCTCTTGGCCGCCGCTGAATTTCCAGTTGCCCTTCTTCTATCACTTTTTGTCTTAGGTGAATCCATTTCTCTCCTTCAGGGATTGGGCATTCTTTTGATTTTAAGCGGGATTGTTATAGGAAATGTAAAAAAGAAAAATTAACGTGCCATAGCAAGGAATAAGGGATAAGTAACTGGTATCTATTCATCAAGCGTGCCCATAACCCATGAGGTATATGGGCTTTTTATTTTGTAGTATAATAGAGAAAAACATGATCCATAAAAGGAGGGTATGATGAAAAAATATTTTTTCTTTGATATTGATGGAACACTCACCACGCCGCTCACTGCAGAGTATCCTGAAAGCACCAAGGAAGCCATCCGATTATTACAGAAAAAAGGGCATTTCGTTTCCCTTGCTACAGGGCGTATGCAATCTGATGCTTGGCAAGTAGCAGAGACATTGGGAATACATGCTGCTATTTCCGATGGAGGTAATGCGCTCACAGTAGACGGAAAGATCCTTTTTAACGAAGGACTTCCTCTAGATTCCTGCTTTCAATTATTAACAGAAATCAATGAAGAGAAACATCCCTGGGCGGTTTCCCCTTACAATCAAAAGCTCCGCATCACCACTTCTTCAGCTTACTTACACCAAGTAAATGATCGATACTATGAGACAAAGATAGATCCTCATTTTGATTTCCATAAAGTATCAAAAATTCACAAAATTTTTATAGCCTGCCACAAAGAAGAAATCAGCGACATCCCTTTGCATGGTCTTTCCCATGTATGGTTTAGGCAAGATACCATGCTCATTGAGCCAGTACATAAAGAAAAAGGGATCCAAGAACTACAAAAACATTTTTCCATTCCTGATGCTGACATCATCGTCTTTGGAGATGGTATGAATGATTGCAGTATGTTCCGTCCAGAATGGTTCTCCATAGCTATGGGCAATGGAAAACCAGAACTTAAGGCGAAAGCCAAATATATTACCACCAGAGCTGATGAAGATGGTATTTATAACGCTTGCAAACATTTCGGATGGATTTAAAAAAGAAAAGCACACTCTTTTAGCTCCCTTTTGATGGAGCTGCCGCAGGCTGGTGACAGCTTAAGTGGTATAAGATGCAAGTGATGGGTAGCTAATAATCAGAGATGAGATATGTTAACTCTTTGAAACTGAGAACGAGTACCCCATAACTAACAACTCTCAAATAGGTCTTGTGGAAGATAAGGAACTGTGGCAAAATACTTTTACATTTTGCCACAGCTTTTTTATGCATCATGAGAAAATGAGAATGAGGAATAATGGTAACAGACTACAATTCGTATAGAACCGCAAATGTGCAAGGAATATAATTTGACTGAAAAGAAGTCTCTTACATATTACACAAACGACTTGGTATACGTTAAAAAGAGGTATGAATAAGTATGTGTTTACAATAAAATACATACCTATTCATACCCCTTTTTTACATTGAGATAAGTCACATATGCTATATATTGGAAAATCATATGCCGAAAAATCATTCCCTTGGTAAAATTTGCAATGATTCTCCATGTTATGCGCCGCTACTATAAATAATACACTTCTTAAATAAATGGCATATATGATTTAAAAAGCGCAAAAAAAGAAGCGACCTATGTCGCTTCCAAAGGGGTGGAGCTGGTTAGGCTCCAATAATGAGAACCTGTATAATAACTTCCTTCTGGAAAGTTATTATTAAAAAAGAGAGACGTCAGGATGGCATATCTCTGCCATCCTGACAGATGGACAAGGCGCTCTTGTCCCAAGGAGGTAGATCTGTGTCGGCACAGCCGACAGGAGAGAAAATATAGACCAGACAACATCTATATTTTCACAAGAAGAAGGATAAGATCCTTTATAGGAACTTCCTGACGGAAGGATTTGTAAAAAGAGCGGCGATGATAATATTTCCCTATTATCGTCATCGCCGAAAGGAGATGAACCATGAGACAACAAGTCCCACAGGTATATGTAAGCCTCACACGGAGGAATACATCGATATATAGTCACTTCCATATGAAGATCATTGAAAAAGGAAGGTGATGATGATATTTCCCTGTTACCATCATCGCCGAAGGGAGATGAACCATGGGAACAAGCCCACAAGTATATGTAAAGCCCAAAGGCGTTTACAACGATAAAATGACTGGTAGCTTGCGACCGGTTTCCCAGCCGCGAGCCCTATTTCGGTAAGAAAACCTTACCCTTTTCAGTCAGTAGAGAATAGCGTTCCCTGTCGCCATCCTCTGATGAGATATTTCAGCCATTGATCCTCATCATGACCGAAATAATAAACAAAAATCCACCCTTTAGGATAGTATAAGGGTGGTTCAATGCACGTCAAAAAGACTGGTATCTAAGCACACCTTCCTATCGCTCGTAGGTCAAACGGTTGTACAAAACAGGCAGTTCTCCTGACTCTGCTTCCTCGCTCCTCCAGCCTTCCCAATTCTCCTCAATCAGTGACTTTCTGTTGGATTCACTCTGCATTACAGTGGCGGGACCGTGCCGGTTTTTCACCGGTCTTCCCTATTAAGCCCTTGTGGGCACCTGTCTTCTTATGAAATTTTACTTCTCAATAACCGAAGTCTGACCAATAAAAAACCTCTTTGCACGAACGCAAAGAGACATCTATAAGACATCCCCTTCCCATCGCTCGTGGGTCAAACGGTGATATAAGATAGGCAGTTCTCCTGACTCTACTTCCTCGCTATCCTGTCTTCCCGATTTCTCAGTGACATTCCCTGGATTCGCTCCGTATTACAGTGGCGGGACCGTGCCGNNNNACCGGTCTTCCCTATTAAGCCCTCATGGGCACCTCTCTTTTCATATTCGGTTGAATATATAATAGCACTATTGTATATATATGTCAATAGTGACATGAAATGAAACTTTTCGTTGGAAATGACCGCTAATGACTATATTTCCTTACACTTCATCAGTTGATTTATGAGATTTCTATAGAAAAAATTTGTGCCAATAAAATATATCGCCAGTATATGAGTTTAAACGGTCAGAATAACCTTTCATCCCCATAAACTAGCGGTATATTTTCTATAGTCCCAACAAGTCCTAAACGTAAAATTCCTTTTTATAACCAACATTCGTATTGAATATGACTATTATGGCAAGCTCAGCTATTGTATGATCTTCAGCTTTGCCAGCAGCGGAATATCAATAGGCGTATACGAATCTGGATGACTGCGAAGATAGTGTTGCTCTTCTACCGGAGCTGGATAGAAATTGACCAATTCTTTCAATTCTGTCCGTATTTTCGGCCGAACTTTTCCTTCTCCTTCAAATTC
>DJPC01000071.1:10256-10384 GCA_002439665.1 Dialister sp. UBA6422 | reverse complement strand
GCAGAACACCTTCGCCTTCCAGACTTGCAGGATGTCCATGAAGGTATCGTAGCTTCTAAGATTGCCTGCCACGCTGCTGACCTGGCCAAAGGTGTCAAAGGAGCAGAAAAGTGGGATGAAGAAATGAG
>DJPC01000071.1:9973-10194 GCA_002439665.1 Dialister sp. UBA6422 | reverse complement strand
ATTCCTCTGGCTATCGATCCTGGCAAAGCAAAAGCTTATAGAGAAAGCAGTGTACCAGAAGATGAACAGACTTGCACCATGTGTGGCGATATGTGTCCCATGAAGACTTTGGATGAGATTTTAAACAATAGAAATTCTGCAGACGATCCTTTCAAAAATAATTAATAGACCTAGTGATTGATGTTCCTGTGGTGTATCATATACGGATACACCACTTTTTT
>DJPC01000071.1:9620-9966 GCA_002439665.1 Dialister sp. UBA6422 | reverse complement strand
TTTTTTATACTATTCATATCATACACAGTCATGTATTGCATTTGACTTCTTGTATCCGGTTATTAGATGCTTTCCATTGGATGATTTATCATTTCATTCATGTATAGGTAGGTATTGTATGTTTTATAGAAATAGAATTATCTAAAAGTCATTCCTAAAGGAAGGAGATAAGAGATTTTCCCATGAATCGATTGGTCTATATTTTTTCATTAGGTCATTTCAGTATTGATTGGTGCCAAGGCGCTATACCGGCATTGCTACCATATTTCATCAGTCATTATGGCCTTTCCTATCAAGAGGCAGCCACACTTATTTTTGCTAATGTGATTGTGGCATCTTTGCTTCA
>DJPC01000071.1:9388-9573 GCA_002439665.1 Dialister sp. UBA6422 | reverse complement strand
TATTTTTCTGATCGTATATCTAAACCGTGGTTTATTCCTTTAAGCACTTTGCTGGCAGGATTCACTATGGTATGGATTGCTTTCAGTACTACCTATGAATCAATTTTTGCAGCTGCTATGGTATGTGGGGTAGGAAGCTCCATGTATCATCCAGAAGCGGCCTTGATGGTGAATCATATAGCAGG
>DJPC01000071.1:9090-9365 GCA_002439665.1 Dialister sp. UBA6422 | reverse complement strand
AAAAAACAAGGAAAAGCGATGGGAACTTTTTCTGTGGGAGGAAATCTGGGATTTGCTGTAGGACCTGCTGCGGCAGGTGTTTGTGCTTATATATTAGGTATTCATTGGATGGTTCTCTTTGGATTGGTGAATCTCATTCTTTCTTCCCTCATTTTATGGAAAATGAAGGAAGCTTTGGAACTAGCCTCTCTCCATCAAAAAGAAGCAGCCCAAAAGGCAGTACAAAGGCAGAATCATTGGGGCCCCTTCGGTAAGCTTTCTATCTGTATCACTGG
>DJPC01000071.1:0-9017 GCA_002439665.1 Dialister sp. UBA6422 | reverse complement strand
CAGATGGTACAAGCGGGGCCAATGCGTTGACCCTTCTTTTTACCATAGGAGCGCTATTGACTTATAGTGGTGGTATTATCTCAGATAAAGTGGGAATGAGAAAAATCATTCGCGGAGCTTTTATCGTGATGATCCCATCTATGTACTTTCTTTTCGGGACCCATGATGAATGGCTGGCCTGGATTTTGCTTTTACCGGTAGCCATGTCTATTTTTACATCCTATAGTCCTATGGTTGTTTTAGGCCAAACCTATCTTGCAAAAAATGTGGGGTTTGCATCAGGGGTGACATTGGGACTTAGTACGACCATAGGAGGGCTTTTTGCTCCCTTGGTGGGGTGGGCCGCTGACCAGTGGGGGCTGTCACAGGCTTTGCAAATCTTATGGATTACTGGAGTAATAGGTACGGTGGTATCTTTTACCCTTCCTTGCATTTCAAAGGAAACAGGTCAGTAAGTATTGTGTAAAAAATTGCTTAACAATCTAGGTGTGTGGTGTTATAATAAACCCATCACATGGGGCTATAGCTCAGTTGGTCAGAGCGCTTCGCTCACATCGAAGAGGTCTCCGGTTCGAACCCAGATAGTCCCACCACCCATAAAAAAGATTTGCCTAAGGGCAGATCTTTTTTATTTGTAAAAATGTACGTAGTACAATGGATAGGTACCAGAAAGTGATCATACTAGCCAGATACGCATCTTACTTTATGATTGATGTAAGGTGCCTACTGATGTATGTTATGGTTTATTAAAAATTCATTGCTTTTCTATACATATTCCTGTATAATTAATTACATCAAATACTCGGGGTTATAGCTCAGCTGGTCAGAGCGCTTCGTTGACATCGAAGAGGTCTTTGGTTCGAATCCAAATAGTCCCACCACGAGACACTATAAGACCCGCCTTTTGGCGGGTTTTTCGGTACATGGAGGAAATATGCAGGTATTTGCTATTGCAATGGTAGTCATGGCAGGGATCATGTGGGCCGGATGCGGACTGGCGGCACAAGATTTTTTTAGTAAAAGCCAATTGGATTCTATGGACCTTACCGTTTTCCGCATGTTTTGTGCCAGTGGTATTATGATGCTAGTGGCTGCATGCAAAGGAAAAGTGCGTCCAGGATGGGAGATGCTCCGAAAGCAGCCTATCTTTTTATTAGAACTTTCGTTCTATGGCATCATAGGACTGATGGCCATGCACTATACCTATTTTGCCTCTATTGCAGCAGGGAATGCTGCAGCTGCTACAGTGATACAGTATACCTGTCCTGCCATGGTGATCCTATGGATAGCCTTTTCCAAGAAGACCTGGCCTACGTTAGGAGAATTTGTTGCTGTCATACTGGCTATAGCTGGGGTGTATCTTTTGGTCACTGGGGGAGATATGAGCCGACTGGCTGTTCCCTTAGATTGTATATACCTAGGACTGGCTTCTGCAGTTTTCTTTGCTATATGTGCGGTGTATCCGAAGCATTTGATGGTCTATTTTGATAATTCTTTTATGTTGTCCATCGGTATGTTTACTGGAGCAGTGGCTGCTTTTTGTATCGATCCGATTTCTCATATGTCAGGATTTTGGGAACCATCTGTTCTATTTGATGTGTTTTGGATTGTTGTCTGTGGTACAGCAGTGGCTTTTACCTGTTATAATGCCGGTTTAAAATATCTAAGCGAAGCCCAAGCTTCCGTTACTGCTACTATAGAACCTGCGGTGTCGGTGATAGCTTCCTATTTTCTTTTTCAGACCCATTTCGATATCGTGCAGGCTATAGGTATTGTGCTAGTGCTATTAGCCATCATGGCCCCTGGCTTTTTGAAAAAATAAAGGTTTTATGAGTGAGATATGATATGTATTTGGGAGATAAGGCGGTGAACCTATGACACATTCTTCTTCCCATACCGCTATTGCCATGGTGGTATGTGCGGGTATTATGTGGGCAGGTAGCGGGATAGGAGCCCAAAATTTCTTTGAACACTGTTCCATGAATGCCATGGAGCTTACGGCTTTTCGTATGATAGCCGCTGGCTTTATCCTGATGGGAATCACTTTGTATGAAGGACAAATGAAACCAAGTCTGTCTCTTTTGCAAAAGAGACCTCGACTATGGATAGATATCCTAATCTATGCTATTTTAGGATTGATGCTTATGCATTACACTTATTTTGAAGCCATCGCCTATGGTAATGCAGCGACTGCTACGGTGGTTCTCTATACCTGTCCGGCTATGGTCATTTGTTACCATGCTATCCGGTATCGAAAGTGGCCGTCTGTAGGGGAAGTGGTGACAGTCTTTCTGGCGGTGGGCGGTACATTCCTTTTGGTGACCGGTGGGGATCCTTCCACCTTGCAGGTATCTTTCCTGTGCATCGCTTTGGCACTTTTAAATGGGTTGGTCTATTCATTTGCCTCTATCTATCCCAAGCATATTTTCTTGCAACTTAACAAAACCTTTGTCTTGGCAGTGAGTATGTTCATCGGAGGATTGGCTTGCTGGGCTTTGGAGCCCCATATGAATTGGTTGGCCTTCTTTGATCCAGAAATTTTCTTCGGAGTTTGCTGGATTGTTATTTTTGGTACGGTCACTGCTTTTCTACTCTATAATGCAGGCCTTATGTACCTTTCGCCCCAGCAGGCTTTAATCACTGCAGCAAGCGAACCGGCGGCTTCGGTGATTCTGTCTTGTCTTATTTTTCATATGAGCTTTGTGGGATGGCAGGTGGTGGGCATTGGTATGGTCATTTTAGCCATTATGACTCCTGCTGTGGATATACCTTCTATGTGGAAAAAATTATGGAAATAGAGAAAGATACAAATTCATTAACATATACTATGCAAATTTATCTTTATATATAGGTATAGGCATATTATATTAAAATGAGTTATAAAATTTCATATTTATAATTTGTTATAATATATTGTCTTGCAAAATATGAAGAGCAATGGTACTATAGCATACGTTATAAAGCTTTATAGGATGCACTTTCGGGTGATGCTGGCGAAGAAGCCACTTTTAGATGAGTTTTTTGCTGTCTAAAAGTGGCTTCTTTTTTAGGAGGTGAAAATAAAAATTACAGTCCCATGGTAATAATGTTGTTTCTATTCTGCAGGATAAACAAAATAGAGATAAAGGAAAATAGGTGATTGTTTTTCTTGTTTTCCATTTTATTACAAACAGTTGACATTATAAATCATTTTAATTGGTGATATATATGTTAATCTATAGAGCTTTTTCTTTTGACGTGTAAAATAATGAAAGGTGAATTGTATGAAACAAGATAATAAGGCAAATAATACTCTGCCGAAAATCCATGTACCCTGGTATGGGTATGTTGCATTTCTCATGGCAATCTTGATGTTTTCAGGTATCTTCTCCTCCGCTGATGGGCCGTTAAAGGTGCTTGACTTTAATGTACTGGCTGGTAATTTCGGAAATATTACAGGAGATCAACCAACCAATTTCCGTGGCATTGGCGGTAATGGTGCTAAAGATGGATTTATGTTTGCATTGACCTTGATTCCTGCTGTTATTTTAGCATTGGGATTGGTGAATGTCATTGATGGATTAGGCGGCCTTCGCGCGGCAGAAAAATTAATGACTCCTATTTTGGAACCTTTGCTGGGGGTACCTGGTATTACGGCTCTTGCCAATATTGCTAACTTGCAGAGTACCGATGCGGCAGCTGGTATGGTCAAAGAATTAGTAGATAATGGCAAAATCACAGATAAGGAACGTTCCATTGTTATTGCTTACCAGACAAGCGGCAGTGCTGGGCTTACCAACTATTTTTCTTCTGGAGCTGCTACGTTTGCTATTTTAGGGACACCGATCATCGTTCCTTTGCTTGTCATTTTAGTCTTTAAAATTGTTGGTGCGAATTTGATGCGCCTGTATTTAAAAATGGTATGTAAGTAAAGAAGGGGCATTATGGAGAACGCAACAGAAGAACAGAAGAAAAATATTTTAGACCTTTTTGTAGAAGGGGCTCGTAAGGGTTTTACTATCGGTACCACTAGTTTACTTCCAAATGTAATTATGGCATTTGTTATCATTCGTATTTTGGATGTTACTGGACTGCTTCATTTCATTGGCGTAGCTTTCCAGCCTATCATGGGACTTTGGGGGCTCCCCGGAGAGGCAGCCACTGTTATTATTGGTTCTGTGATGAGTATGGGCGGCGCCATTGGTATTTTAATGAGTTTATATACCCAAGGGATTATGGACCCTATCCAGGTAACTGTGATGGTTCCTGGGATTTACCTTATGGGAAATCCTGTCCAAAATGTAGGACGTTGCCTGGGGATTGCTGGTGTGAATAGTAAACATTATGCAGCCATTCTGCTCATTTGCCTCATTAATACCTTGCTTTCTATTTGGGCTATGCGTTTGATTATGCTCTTCTTTTAAAGGATAAGAAGCACATACTATGCGGTAGCTTATACAATTTTTCATTATATGATTTGAAATACACAGGAGGTATTTCATTATGGAACATGCAAAACCATTTTTTACACTGCTGAAACATGTGCATGTCTATGCACCGGAAGATAAGGGAGTTCAGGATATTCTAATAGCTGGTGAAAAAATTGCAGCTATGGGAAAAGATTTGAGCCTGCCAGCTGTGTACCAGTGTAAAGTAGTAGATGGTACTGGTCTCAAAGCAGTGCCGGGCTTTTTGGATGCCCATGTTCATATCATTGGTGGTGGCGGAGAGGGTGGTTACCACACTCGTACACCGGAAATCCAGCTTAGCAAAATCACAACCGCTGGTGTAACCACCGTATTTGGTCTTTTGGGTACCGATGGTGTGACCCGTCACGTAGAAAGTTTATTGGCCAAAGCTAGAGGACTGGAAAATGAAGGTATTAGCACTTACATTTACTCTGGTGCTTATGAAATGCCAACTCCTACCATTACAGGCAGTGTACGTAAAGATATCATTTTGATCGATAAAGTTATTGGCACTGGTGAAATCGCTATGAGTGACCATCGTTCTTCTCAGTCTCCTGTATCTGCTTATAGAGAAATCACAGCCGAAGCTCGTGTAGGCGGTATGCTGAGCGGCAAGGCTGGGGTAGTTAATATGCATGTAGGGGATGGCAAAGATGGTTTAAAATATTTAAGAGAAATCACAGCCAATGGCGAATTGCCAAAGACACAGGTGATTCCTACCCATGTGAATAGAAATAAACATCTTTTTGCTGATGCCATTGATTGGGCTAAGAGTGGTGGTCTCATGGATTTCACCAGCAGTATTGCTCCTATGGACGATGATGACCAGGTGGTTAAAACCAGTAAAGGCATTCGTCAGGCTTTGGATGCCGGTGTACCGCTGCGCCAGATTTCTGTCAGCTCCGATGGCAATGGCAGTATGCCGATTTTTGATGAGAATGGAAATAACATTGGCGTCGGCGTAGCCAGTGAATATTCCTTGCTGAAAGAATTCCGGGATTTGGTTCATGAAGAAGGACTGTCTATTACAGATGCATTGACTGTATTTACCAGTAATGTAGCTAAGAATACCAAATTGTATCCAAACAAAGGTTGCTTAGCAGAAAGAAGTGATGCAGATATTCTGCTCCTTGATGACGATTTAGATCTCCAGGCTACCTTTGCTCGTGGACAGCAAATGGTAAAAGATGGCAAGGCCATTGTATTTGGAACTTTCGAAGAACATTAATTGAATTGTACAATTAAAGAAAGAGGATACTTCCAATATGTTTGTATTGGAGTATCCTCTTTTTGTTGTATATAATGGCTGCTTGGTAGATGCTGACACTCAAACTGCCGACAACAATTCCTTGTCTATATGGTAGAGCCTTTCAGGAGACAATAGATACCTCTTGCATGAAAAAAGAGAACTTTACTCAATTTTATAAAAATTTGACATAACCATAAAAAATTTTTTGACAGAAAACGAGTATTCTTTAATTAACATTTTAAAAGAAGTTCTTTCTTTAAAATGCAATATATCTAGTGAGAGTTGTATTTTGAATCCAGGAGATGTTTACCCATGTATCACTTTCAGATTCGTAAGCACAAGAAATTAACAGCTATTGCTGCAGCCACTGCTTTATGCATGGTTTCTTTCGGCGTATTTGCTGCTACAGAGCATTGGAACGATGCGTCTTTGACACCTACGGTTACGACCAAGACTGTTCTTTCTGATAATACCAATTGGAAGCAGTGGAAAGCCAATTGGGATCATACCAAGACCCAGTATGAACAAGTATCCATTGCGCCAGGGGCTGATGCTTCTAAGCTGAATTTTGGCTGGTATTCCAAAGATAAAGCCAAGGTAGCAGAAGTACGTGTAGCTGATAATAAAGACATGAAAGGCGCTACTACATTTAAAGGAACCAATACGGAAGGTACGGTCATCAATGGCGTGACTTACTATTCCAATAAAGTCACAGTCACAGATTTAAAGCCAAAATCTACCTATTGGTATCAGGTGAAGGTGAATGGAAAATGGCAGAAAGCCCAATTTGTTAAAACTGGCGATCCCAATGACTTTTCCTTTATGTATGTAGGGGATCCACAGATCGGTGCTTCTGCTGGACAGACTCCATCGGACAGCACATCTAAGCAGACGGGGGAATTGGCAGCTAGAAACGATTCGTATAACTGGAATAAGACATTAAATACTGCCCTTTCTCAGCACCCAGAAATCAATTTCCTTGTATCTCCAGGAGATCAGATCAATGAACCAGCAGCTAACCAAAGCGCAGAAAAAATCCAGCTCCAGGAATACCAGTATGCGGGATATTTGTCAGCAGCAGCTTTGAAAAACTTGCCAGAAGCAACCGCTATCGGGAACCATGATTGCCTCACTACTGGCTATCAGAATCATTTCAATGTACCAAATCCGTTCACAGAAGAAACCAATCCGACCAAAGCAGGTCATGGCTATTTCTACACCTATGGAAATGCCCTCTTTATCGTTATCAATGCCAATAACTATAATGCAGCTGACCATAAAGCCTTGATTGAAAAAGCCATCAAAGCCCATCCAGATACCAAATGGCGTATCGTCGTCATGCATCAGGATATCTATGGCAGTGGTTTTGATCATTCTGATTCTGATGGTATTCTGCTGCGTACCCAGCTCACTCCTATCTATGATGCCAATAAGATCGATGTGGTTCTTCAGGGGCATGACCATACCTATGCTCGTACCTATCAGCTGAGCAGTGATGGTAAAGACCATGCTACCTTTGATGATATGAAAGTCAAAGGACAGACCGGACAGACCCATAATCTTTTGAATGAAGCACTCAAAAATGAAGCCTTTAAAGATAACTATGAATCTCAGAATCTCTGCTATACCATTGCTGACATGAAGCAAGGAGTCCTCCGCAATCCAAAGGGCGTATTCTATATGTCTGCTAACTCCGCTACAGGTTCTAAATACTACAACTTGATTGCTCAGCAGCAGGATTATATCGCTGCTCGCAGCCAGACCTGGCGCACCACTTACTCTGTAGTACACATCACTAATGACACCTTCTCTATTGAGACCTATGATGTAGAAACAGGAACACCGATTGATCAGTCTTATACCATTGTAAAGGATTGATTCAACCTACATGATTCATACGAAATGGATGCGCATTATCCTTGTTCTTTTGATCTTGTGTCTTTGCATCTTTGGACTGCAGAAATACAATGAGGTGGATAAACCAGAAATGGTTTCTACCGATGGAAGAACATTCGAAAAAGCGCAAGTCGTAACAATCATTCAGGATAACAAACAAGAAGATGGCAGTCGAATCGGCGACCAAATCGTATCTCTTCGAATGGAAGCCGGTCCCCTGGCAGGAGAAACCGTTCAGGCCAATTGCCCGAACGGCCTTCTGTTTGGTACAGTTTGCAAGCCAGGGATGGATGTCATTGTGATTTCCAATCAAATAGGACAGCTGGATTTACATACCGTGTATAATGTGGATCGCTCTATGCCTATTTACTTGTATATGGCGACATTCTTGGTATTGCTTTGCCTCATCGGCGGGAAAAAAGGTGTCAAATCCGCCGCTGCCTTGGTTGTTACATTTATTTGCTTTATATTTCTCTTCTTCCCTATGATATTACGAGGGATGTGGCCGGTAGTGGCTGCTATCATTACCTCTGCTATCGTGCTGGCGGCTACCATGTATTTGCTCAATGGATATACCAAAAAAAGTGTAATTGCCTTTCTATCTACCTTAGCAGGCATTCTTGTCTCTGGATTGGCAGCCATTTTATTTGGGCATCTCATCAATCTTTCTGGTTATAATGTGTCCAATATTGAAAATTTGATGTTTGTGGCACAGAATACCATGATTGACGTGGGACAAATACTATTTGCAGGGATTCTTTTCGCTAGCTTAGGAGCTGTCATGGATATCGCTATGGATGTGACATCAGCTTGTGCAGAGATTGCCCAACATAATCCGGAAATTAAGAAGAAAGCATTGTTTACGTCCGGTATGAATGTAGGACGAGATGTGATGGGGACCATGTCTACCACACTCATTCTAGCGTTCTTCGGTGGCTCTTTAGGAGTATGGGTGCTGGACTACGTGTACGATTTGCCCTATTTGCAGCTAGTGAATTCCAATGATATTGGAATAGAAATCATGAAAGGTTTTTCTGCTAGCTTCGGCGTTATCTTCACCGTTCCTATTGCCGCTGCTTTATCTGCTTTCTACCATGGGAAATAATCAAAAATCTCTTTGGATGCTTTGTCCAAAGAGATTTTTGAGTTGGGGATATATTCTTTGTCATATTGCTTAGGTGGGATATCTATGGTCTTGCTGGGGAGATGCTAAGTAGGCCAAAACCATATATATCATGCCTGGTATTTACCAAATCTATACGGCGGAAATTTGCAATATAGATTCTATATCAAATACCTTTATATTATGGGAATTAGGTTTATTTTCAGAGTTTATTAGCTGCAAATAGCAGGGGATAAAAGCGTCATTGGTATAAGGCTTATATGCAGGAATACAATCCCTACACCTTATACCTCAAAATACC
>DJPC01000008.1:319-8851 GCA_002439665.1 Dialister sp. UBA6422 | reverse complement strand
TTAAAAAATTAATCAATGTATACGCCATAACCATAGCAGGCGCAATGAGTTCTACTGTAATGTAAAACCCCTTCTTCGCTCCCAACATGAAATATTCTGGAATAGATAATTCACGTTCTTTTTCTCTTATCTCCTCTGCCATTCTGCCTCTCCTTCTCTTACATGATTACCGATGATTAGGTTGTAAATATTAAACGACTATTCGTCATATCTCCTAACCACCATAAAATAAAAACGGACTTTCCAGTGTCACAACCTCCACCGGGAAATCCGTCACATTCTGGTTTTTTATTATACCATAGGCTACAGGGACTAGCAGCTATAGATCAAAATATACGTTCTAACCCATAACTCCCCACCACGCATTGCCTTATTGCCTTATGAATCTTACAATTCTGTTAAAAGTGTCATCAAAAGTTTGCATCGTTCAAAGAGAGAATCTTTTTCTGCCCATTCTCTCACAGTATGGTTAAACTGACCTTTCACTCCCAAAGCACATAAAGTAGGAACCCCGCACATGGTCAGGAATGTAGAATCACTAGCACCGCCTACGGCAATAGCTTTCATTTTGGGGAATCCGTGTGCTTTGGCTGCCGCCTGTGCTTTTTCAAAAAGGGGCATAGTACTTGGCAGTTGCTCCATAGCACCAAAGCGAATAAGGCGCTTCAAGTGGGTTGTAGTATGGTCTACATATTGCTTATCTGCAATGGCCTTAAAATCTCTTTCTACTCGCTCAATTCCTGACTGTTTACTGAAACGTACATCCACCTTGCACCACGCATGTTCTGGAATCGCATTGGCCACTGTACCACCAGCAATGACGCCTGTATTTACTGTTGTTCCTTCTTCATAATCCGTTTCATGCTGAATATCCAGAATTTTATGAGCCAATTCTTCTACTGCACTGCGTCCATCTTGTGGATTATTTCCAGCATGGGCACCTACTCCATCAATTTCAAAGAGATACTGTGCTGCCCCTTTTCTTTGAATCACAATGCTATTATCCACAAAACTGGTTTCCAAGTTGAACCCCATAAGAGCTCCAGTGACTTCTTTTTTATAATCCACATCAGCAGTGGAATTTTGATGTCCCACTTCCTCATCACCGGCCAGGACGATTTTGAGACGATACTTGTCATATCCAGCTTCTACCAAGAATTTCACTGCATAGAGAAGAATAGTCACCCCACCTTTCATATCCAGAACCCCAGGACCGGTGACTTTATTTCCTTCCACATGAAAAGGACGTTCTGCTGCCGTGCCATCTGCAAAAACTGTATCCATATGACCGGTAAGCACCACAAAAGGTTTCTTAGAATCTCCATATTCAGCAACCAGCATATTTCCTGCTTTTTCATATTCATGGAAACGAACAGAAAAGCCTATTTTTTCCAAAAATGCTTTGATATCTTGTCCTACTCTATCGACACCTTTTTTGTTGGCCGTACCACAGTCTCTATCTACCAGAAATTTCCAAGTACCCATCAGGTCATCCTGATGACGATCCACTTGCTCATATAAATTTTGTAAATCCAACATATGACAACTCCTTATCACCAAAAAGAAAGAAAGGATTAGAAATTAGAAAATCATACCTAACTTCTAATCCGTAGTCACTAGTCACCAGTTACCTTCAGTAAAATCCCAATCATAAGTTTTGTCCGTGCGAAAAGGCTATCTACATCAGCCCATTCTTCTACAGTATGATTACGAGCACCTTCTACCCCTACTGAGCAAAGAGTTGGTACGCCTGCCTGTACAGTGTAAGCTGCATCAGAACCGCCACCACACAGCTTTGGTCCTGGGATCGGCCAACCATTTTCTTTGGCTACTTCTTTAGCCACATCTAAAAGCTTCATAGTTCCTTCAGTACGTTCCATTTCGTCAAAACCAAAAGAATCAGAAATTTTGGTGGTCACATCAGAAACAAAATTTTCCTTCACAATAGCATATACTTTTTCTTTTAGTTTTGGTAAATCTTCATGACTAACATAACGGAAATCACATTCCACTTTGCAGTAAGCTGGTGCTGCATTAGGAACTGTACCGCCTTCAATAGTACCTACATTGACATTATATCCCTTAGAAAGATCAGACAGTGCTTCAATTTCAATAATTTTATGGGCCATCTCTAAGATAGCACTTCTACCATTCTGCGGGTCATTACCTACATGACAACCACGGCCAAAGGTTTCAATAATGAAACGCCAGCAGCCTCTTCTCTGTACGGTGATATCGTGGTCTGTAAAGCCGGTTTCAAAATTAAAGGCACACTTAGCTCCTTTGGCTTCTTTTTTAATAATTTCTGGATTATTAGAGAAGCAATGAGCTGGTTCTTCGTCTGCCACAAAAATCACTTTGCAAGGGAAATCATATCCTGCATCGTGAAGAGCTTCTAAAGTAGAAAGGGCAATGGTATCTCCGCCTTTCATATCAAGAACCCCTGGCCCATAGGCTTTCCCATCTTTGATAGTAAATGGACGTTTTTCTACTTCGCCTTTATAGAAAACTGTATCTATATGTCCCATGAGAATCACATAAGGTTTAGAAAGATCGCCCCGTTCTCCAATAATGGTATCCCCACATTTTTCAAAAGAATACCGTCTAATGGAAAATCCTAATTTTTCTAAATGGGAAGCACAGAGATTCCCGATTTCCATGCCTCCTTCTTTGACTCCAATGCCAGAGTCGATAGAAACCATATCTTTCCATAAATTAACCATATACTCTTTGTGAGTGTCTACCCAGCTAAAAGCCTGTCCTTTTACGTCCATGTTCTTTTTACTCCTTTTCCTAGTTTAAAAGGTTATTGATGTTTTTATTTCGATAGAAACTTTTGATAGATCTAGTAAAACTCCAAAGATGACCATGGTGTCGAGTTTATTATCTTCAAAATATCTCTTAACGGTTATTGGCTTGGTTTCCCAATGGTATAAAAGGATTATTTCACACGCCTTATAACCTCTCCAAAGAGCCAACCTTTTACCAATCTGTGTAAATATCTGATGAAGACTGCCGAAATGATCACATATAACCTTGTATACTAATTCTGTGGTGATTTATAAGTTATGCGCCACCATATCTAACTTTTCCTTATTTTTTATATTCCCACTTATCTAATGTATGCTTTTCTACCACATCCATCTTAAGTTCAAATCCTGTACCCGGAAGCTCTGGTAATTGAATTTTGGCATGGGAATCTATGTAAGTAGAGGGCGTTACGATATCGTCAGCATAATAGCGATCACTACCGGGAATATCATTTGGATATTTATAGTAAGGAAGTGTAGCTACTGCCATATTATGACCTCTAGCTACTCCATCATCTACCATACCACCACACCAGGAGAAAACACCTCTTTCTCCCGCAAATTTCTGGATGCGACGAGCTTCTGTGAGGCCACCTACACGAGCTACTTTGATATTGATAATCTTGCAACTTCCCAGTTCGATAGCTCTTCGTGCATCATCTACACTATCAATGCTTTCATCTAAGCAGATCGGTGTCTTAATGGCTGCCTGCAAATGGCGATGATCCACAATATCATCAGAAGCTAAAGGCTGTTCAATCATAAGAAGTCCTAATTCGTCCATTTCTTTAAACATGGGAATATCATCTAAGGTGTAAGCAGAATTGGCATCTACCATCAGCATAATATCACCAAATTCTTTGCGAACAGCTCGCATGTAATTGATATCATAGCCTGGTTTAATTTTACACTTCACACGTCTGTACCCTTGTTTCATATACTTTTCAATGGTGTGAAGCAGCTTGTCTGGTGTATCTTCGATCCCCAAAGAAACGCCTGCTTCGATTTCGTTTCGTACCCCACCTAAAGCTTTGTATTCTGGAATTCCCAATTCTTTAGAATATAATTCCCAAAGAGCACAATCCACAGAGGCACGAGCCATGCGATTTCTACGAATCCAACTGGTATGATCAAAGAACCATTCTGGATCCTTAAAATCTCCAGCCTCAAAAAGCGCAGGAATCAAGTATTTCTGAATCACAAAAAGAGCTCCCATGGTAGTTTCTTCATTGTACCAAGGACGCATAAATGCCGAGCAAGCACCACATCCTACATGTCCATCGTCATCATAAAGTTCTACAATCAAGAAATCTTTGGTGGTATTGAGACCAAAACTGGTACGAAACGGTACTTTAAAATCCAGGCTCATCCTACGAATGATGGCTTTAGTAATTTTCATAATTCTATCTCCTTTGGAAATAAAAACACTTTACTCTATATTTTCACAAAAAGAGGAAAACACAGGAAGAATCTCCCTGTGTATCCTTTGTATTGTTATTCTTCCAAATCCAGTACATCTTCTGTTCTCTTTGGGATCAAGAGGGCACTGATCGCACAGAGTGTTGCCATACCCATCAAGAAATAGAACACCGCATTGAATGAGCCATTAAAAGCATGGACTAGATACCCCATAACCACAGGAGAAATAAATCCAGCTACTTGGCCCCCCATATTAATCAATGTGGAAGCAGACCCTGCAATCTTACCAGTGACAATTTTCAAAACAATAGCCACAGCAGCTCCTAAAATGCACGCTTTGAAAAAGTACACCCCGCACTGAAAGATAACGACCCACATAATAGTTTCTGCATTGTACATAAAGTACAGGAAAATAGCTGTCATCGCAGCACAGATAGCAACCATGTAATGTTCTTTTTTATCAAAATACTTATTCATAAACCATCCGCAAACAGCGGCAGATAAGAAGGATGCCATAAACGGAATTGGTGTCAGATATCCTACAGCTTTGAGATTGATGCCACGTTCTGCAATGAGGTAGGTTGGCATCCAAGCATCGAGGCCTTTATTGATACAAGATACACAAAAAGCACAAAGAACCAATTTCCAAATCATGGAATATTTCATAAGACGGAGAAAATATTTGGTCTTGCTGACCTTATCTTCACCTACTTCTTCTTTTGGCTTGGATTGTTTTACAAAAAGAGCATAGAAGAATACATAGATCAAACCTACCACGCCCAATACCTGGAACATACCTCTCCATCCAAACCAGAGAATGAGTGGTACAATAACAATCGGTGCCAGTGCACTTCCAATATAATTGGAAGAAAGAATCCCCGTGGTATAAGCAGCGCGAAGCTCCCTTGGAAAATATTCAGCAATCGCACGATAGCAGGAGCCTGCATAAGGTCCTTCACAAAGGCCAAATACGAAGCGCAGGAACAAAAGACCGGCCAAGGTTGATGCATGACCAGTAGTAAATGTGAAAATGGACCATAAAGTCAGTGCAACAAGAATCACCGTTTTAGATCCAAAATGGTCAGAAAGCCAACCTCCAGGAATTTGCATAATAGAATAGCCAATAAAGAAGGCAGAAATCACAACCCCCATTTCAGTAGGAGCTAAATTGAAATCCTTAGAAACTGACGGCAATGCCAAACCGATAGCACTACGATCGATATAGGATATACAAAATCCTATATACAAAAAGAAAAATACAACATACCTGTTTTCGCTTTGCAGCTTTTTCAACATTCCCATAAAAAACTTCCTTCCCATCACTTTTAGACTTGTTACCAGTTCTTAGTTGCTTAAGTATCAGGTGTTTGAATCCTAACAACTAACGACAAATAAAGCCCTATGCACGACAAAAAGACTTGTCATCCATAAGGCTCCCTTGCCATGCGGCTCTCACATCCGCTATTTACTTTCTTTGGTCTTACGCTTATCATAAAGAAAAAGAATTGTCCTTAATAGACCTTTATTGCGTCCTAAATAATAGACAAAAAGTCATAAATCGCCTATTTCCAATTTTTAGAATCTATGCAGAAGGAGGCTCATTCCATGATTCACATTGGTGTCGTCGTTCCTTATGAAATTATGGAAGAAATCTGTCAATTTCTTAGTAAAGAATTTCCTGAAATCAAACCTATCCCATTCCCTTATGCTTCTATAATGGACATTCCTGAACTCGTAAGCGGTAAACAAAGTCAAATTGATGCCTTTCTCTTTCTTGGGAATACCGCACGGCGTTATGCAGAAAAAGTTATTTCTCATACGACCGAATGGCTGACTATTCCGCGATCTACCTCTGCCCTTTTACGTCTTCTTTTCCGTGCAGAAGTGGCTGGCTACAAAATGCGTATCGCCAGCGATTTAGACAATAAAGATTTCTTTCATTTAGCATTACACGAAATCGGATATTCTGAAGAAAATACATCTATCATAACTATCCCATTCTTCCCATATAGTGAAGGCCTTCTAATAAAAGATGCTATCAAAATGGAAAAGTTATATCAAGAAGGAAAGGTCGATTTCTGTATCACCATTTTTTATAAAGTACGAGATATTTTAAAGAGTAAAGGCATCCCTGTTTATATCCTGCAGCCTTCTTTTGATGATATACGAAGTGGCATGCAGCGGCTTCTTCTTTCTCATGAACTTCACAACCAGCACAATAACCATATCTGTGTTCTTTCCATTCATATTGATTTTCTCAAAGAGACTCTGCCTGGCAGCAATACTTATCACATGTCCATGAGCCAATTGGAAGTAGCTAAATTGATTTATGCCTTTGCACAATCTCTCCGCGGAGCTTGCATTCCCCAGTCCCCTTGGGACTACCTTATCTTTGCCTCCGCAACTATACTAGAAAATCAGACCGAACAATTCCAAAGATTTCCTTTATTAGAAAATATTTCCACTGCCACCCCATTTACTGTTTCTGTAGGAGTGGGATATGGAAATTACATGAATGAAGCCCAATACCGAGCCGTCAAAGCTATGCAGCATGCCTCTTCCCTTGGCGGAAATACAGCTTTCCTCATGACACCAGATTTATCATCCCGCATCCCTATGGCGCAAAGTATGCAACAAATCCAAAAAGCGGAGGAACGGCCCATTGATGAACACTTTCTATACCTTTCTAAGAAATCTGGCGTCAGTCTCCGTATGATTTCTAAGCTCTATCACGCTTGCAAAGAAGCTGGAACCTGTCGTTTCACTTCCTCTGAGCTAGCAGACCTTTTAGGAGTCACACCACGTACCATCAATCGTACCCTTACAAAACTCATTGATCACCACATTGCTCAAGATGCCAGTCGACGTTTTACAGGGAAAACAGGACGGCCAGGACGGGTGATAGAACTTCTCCTGGAGACAAAAACAAGAACAAAGAAACCGATAGAATAAAAATGAAGTTTTATTCTACTAACTCTGATGACAATGGCGCTAGATACTGTAGCATATTTCCATCCCTTTGTATCTTTTAGGCAATATCTTTCATCTCCATACGGAATAATACTAAAATATAATGAATATTATCTATAAAAAAGTTGCCAGTGATCTGCTAATCTTTCTCTATGCCACAGAGGCTTGTACCTATCATAAAAAAATGCCAAAAGAAGGTTTGATAAAATACAAACGCATTTTATCAAACCTTCTTTTTATTTCAGCTAGCGGAAAATCCAATGCCCTGCTTCCATTTTATCAATTTGTTTTTCATCCACGTCATAGTGAATTCCATTTTCTTCATCTGGTACGATAATGGTGCAACGATCGGTAATATCCACCATAGGACTAGTGATATCTTCCTCAAAGTAACGATTAGCTGCCGCCACATCATGTGCCAGTTCTGTAAACCCAGGAAGACTAGCAAAAGATACATTCTGAGCACGTCCGATGCCAAGTTCTGTCATACCGCCGCACCATACAGGAATATGATGAGCTACACAGAGATCATGGATTCTTTTCCCTTCGTAAACCCCACCGCAGCGGCTAGATTTAATATTGATCACTTGGCAGCTTCCCAGGTGAATTGCTGCCTCTGCCGCTTCATAAGACACAATACTTTCATCTAGACAGATTGGTGTTTCGATGGCTTTTTGCAGTGTTGCATGATCTACAATATCTTCTTCTCCCAAAGGCTGTTCAATGTATTGCAAGTGGTATTCGTCCATGGCTTTAAAAAGGTCTAAATCCTTTAATGTGTAGGCAGAATTGGCATCTACAGTCAAGGTAATATCACCAAATTCCTTGCGAATAGCTTTGATGACCTCAATATCTCTGCCTGGATGAATCTTAATTTTTGTTCTATGATACCCCTGTTCCAAATAGTGGTAAATTTCTTTAAAAAGCACATTGATATCTTTTTCAATACCCAAAGAGACCCCCACTTTGATTTCCTTCTGGGTACCACCCAAAAGAGTTTTTAAGGACTTACCAGTACGTTGTACCATAAGATCCCACAAAGCATTTTCGACAGCTGCTTTGGCCAGCCGATTTCCTTTGATGTACTCAAAACTTTTCATGAATGATTCTGGACTTTCCACTTCCTGATGGAGAATCTTCGGAATGATCATATTTTTCAAGATATGAAATACGGTGCCATTGTCTTCTGGATTATAGAAAGGACCATAAAAAGCCTTACACTCCCCCCAGCCTACCAGGCCTTCGGAATAAATTTTCACAAGCAATGCATCTCGATTTTCAAACTTCGTAAAGCTAGTCTGAAAGGGATGTTTGAATGGATTTAAAACACGAA
>DJPC01000008.1:0-286 GCA_002439665.1 Dialister sp. UBA6422 | reverse complement strand
CAATTCTCATAACACACCTCCAAAATATTTTTGAATGGCTGCATTATAACAGAAAGAAGAAAACTAGTGCAAGTCATTTATTAGTACAAGTTATTTTTCAACACTTAGTGTATAGTATAAAATCTAAGTATTCATAAAAAGCAAAGAACTTGAATAGATTCCTACTTCTATTCAAGTTCTTTATATGTCATTTTTTATTTCTTATATCGATGATAAATGATCACCAAACGGAATTATAAATAGCTTCCCCCATTGATTCTGGTACGATCACAGAATATTCCTTAAA
>DJPC01000025.1 GCA_002439665.1 Dialister sp. UBA6422 | reverse complement strand
CCCAATGTAACAGTGACTATTACAGAAGCACCGAAAGTAGAAATTGTGCATACACCAGATGTGCAGGTAGATATTGAGTGACACCAAGTGCTGCATATGCAGATGCTTTTTGTGTTATAAGGCTAAGTGGTGATTGGCCATTTGTAACATGCTTAGGTGATTTCATCAGATTCTAGTTAGAAAGGAAAATAAAAATGGCAAAGAAATATTATGAGCTTCATGTGGCAGGCTGCACTAGGGAGCTTCCTATTCTAAATATTTCCGATACCTTGGCAATCGCTGGGTTTGTTATTTTAGGAGATACAGAGATTGTAGTAGAAACGGCGAAAGCTTTGGCGGCAAAAGTTCCCAAGGAAACAGAACTTATCATGACAGCAGAAACAAAAGGCATTCCTTTGGCTCATGAAATGGCCCATGTGCTGGGAATGAAAAAATACATAGTAGCTAGAAAGTCTGTCAAAGCCTATATGGAAGATCCTATTTGGGTAGAAGATGAATCCATCACAACAAAGGGAAAACAGCGGCTTTATGTAGACCAGGAAGATATCAAACTGATGAAGGGAAAGAAGGTCCTTTTAGTAGATGATGTCATTAGCACTGGCGGCTCTATGAAAGCCATGAAAGAGCTGGCAGAAAAAGCAGGGGCTATTGTTATCGGTGAAGCAGCTATCCTGGCAGAAGGGGATGCGGCCCATCGGAAAGATATTATTTTCTTGGAACCACTGCCCCTTTTTGATGCAGAATAAAGTGTCATTGACGAAAATGCTATATAGAGGGTAGGCCTTCAGGAGATTATGTTCCATGTTTGCTTTGCTGTACATGTAGGGTATGAATAGGTCGTGATGGGGGATAACAGATTATGGGCTAACATCCTACCTTTTTTATCACTTTCATAACTTTGTATTAAACGGAAATAGCTATATGTTATCAAGGAGAAAAAAGGCAGAATCATCACCCTCTATTTACAATCCCTGGCGACTCACAACTATCTATGCTATAATAATCATTACGAATAATTTATACTTTCCATCATTTATTTCCTACAGGAGGAACCCGATGAAACATCAGGAAATTGTGATCATTGTTGACTTTGGCGGTCAGTATGCCCAGCTTATTGCACGTCGTGTACGTGAGTGCGGTGTATATTGCGAAATTCTGCCTTACAACAAGAGCGCAAAAGAAATTTTGGCACAGAACCCAAAGGGTATTATTTTCTCCGGCGGTCCATCTAGTGTCAATGCTGAAAATGCACCTGAGATTGATCCAGATGTATTTAAAGCTGGTGTGCCGATTCTTGGTATTTGCTACGGCATGCAGCTTATGGCAAAGACCTTGGGCGGTGAAGTATCTAAGCCTGAAAAACATGAATATGGCCATACAGAATTCTATAGAGATGGCAGCTCTGCTCTTTTTGAAGGCGTTTCTGAAAAGACCGCTGTATGGATGAGCCATGGTGATGCAGTCACTGATATGCCAGCAGGTTTTGGTCTGACTGGTCATACAGACCTGACTCCAACGGCTGCTATGGCTGATGAAGCAAGACGTTTCTTTGCTGTCCAGTTCCATCCGGAAGTCGTTCATACCCCGGAAGGCACCACGATGCTGAAGAACTTCCTCTTCCACATTTGTGAATGCAAAGGTGGATGGTCTATGGGCAACTACATCGATATTGCGGTAGAAAATATTCGTGAAAAAGTAGGTAAGCATAATGTCATCTGTGCTCTGTCCGGCGGCGTAGACTCCTCTGTAGCTGCTGTATTGGTACATAGAGCGATCGGTGATCAGCTGACCTGCGTTTTCGTAGACCATGGTTTTCTGCGTCTTGGGGAAGCAGAACAGGTAGTGGATACCTTCACCAATAAATTCAACATGAAACTGGTTCACATCGATGCCTCTAAGCATTTTATGTCTCTTCTTAAGGGCGTTACGGAACCAGAAAAGAAACGCAAAACCATTGGTGCTGAATTCATTCATACCTTCCAGGAAGAAGCCAATAAACTGGAAGATGTGAAATTCCTGGTACAAGGTACTCTTTATCCAGACGTTGTAGAATCTGGTACAGCTACTGCTTCTACCATCAAATCCCATCACAATGTAGGCGGACTTCCTAAGGATATGAAGTTTGAACTCATTGAACCACTTCGTGAACTCTTCAAAGATGAAGTTCGTGAATTGGGCCGTCAGCTGGGATTGCCGGAAGAAGTCGTTAACCGCCAGCCATTCCCGGGTCCTGGTCTTGCTATCCGCATCATTGGTGAAATCACACCAGAAAGATTGGATATCCTCCGCCGCGCTGATTTCATCGTAAGAGATGTGATCCATCAGCATGGTCTGGATAACACCATTTGGCAGTCTTTCGCCGTCTTGCCAGCTGCTATCCGCTCTGTAGGCGTGCAGGGGGATGAAAGAACCTATGATTATACAGTAGGTATCCGTGCTGTGACCAGTTCTGATGGTATGACTGCTGATTACTTCCGTTTCCCATGGGAAGTCCTGGATGAAATGAGCCGTCGTATCTGTAATGAAGTATCTGGTGTAAACCGCGTAGTTTACGATATCACTTCCAAGCCACCGAGCACCATTGAATGGGAATAATAGATTAGATATCAAAAGAAGCATGAGTGTATAGCTCGTGCTTCTTTTTTATGGTTGTTAGTTGTTTGGCATTCTTAAATAAAAGTCCGAAATGACAGGAGAGGAAGTCATTTCGGACTTTTATTTTGGAGGAAAAGAGAGATTCATTGCTTATTTATCTGTGATGAGGATAACTAAGACCTAACAATCTTTTCTGCGATATCTTAATATCTGCATTATTATTCATTGTAGTGAAAAGTATTTCAACAAATTTTAATTTGACAAATCATAGATATATCGATTACAATTAGCCTAACTTCAGAAAACAAAGCAAAGGTGCCATCTTTTGAGATGGCACTTTTTGTATTGTATTGAATGGTAGGAGGCATATCATATGAATAAGACATGCAAAATGGCATTGGCCATCCTGGCTCTCACAGCAGTCACTGTAGGAACATCCATCACCAGTACCGTAGAAGCGGCAGAAAAGAAACCAGTCATTGGCATTACTTGGAAGAGTAATACCCAGGATTACTCTGCTTTTAAGAAAATCATTGAAGCTGCTGGTGGCGTTCCTGTAGAACTAGATCAGGTAACCAGCAAAGCCATTCTTTACCAAAAAGATAAATTAGTAGATGCGAAGTGTATCTATCCTTCAGGCATGCTTAAAGAAGAATATGCCGATGCTATTAAAGATAATAAATTTGATGAAACCAATGTGAAAGAAGTTATGAAAGGCATTGATGGGGTATTCTTTACTGGTGGAGAAGACATTAGTCCATCTCTCCTTAAAGTACCACAGAAAGAAGAAAATAGAGGAGAAGAAATCAATGCCACCCGTGATGTATCTGACTATACCCTCATGTCCTATTGTGTGACCAATGATATTCCCGTTTTTGCGGTTTGCCGAGGGGAACAGATGATGGGCAT
The DNA here is from genome assembly GCA_002439665.1 of Dialister sp. UBA6422. Taxonomy (GTDB): domain Bacteria; phylum Bacillota; class Negativicutes; order Veillonellales; family Dialisteraceae; genus Dialister. The sequence continues at coordinate 336 of DJPC01000025.1, read as the reverse complement.
TGTTCATGGAGTAACTTTTATTCAGGATCTGCCGGTCTATTATCAAGCGCAAGGAGCTTACTATGATGGCCTCCATCGTGCACCTGTTAATGCTTGGGGAAGAGATTATGTCCGTCACAATGTCAGTATATTTCCTATAAAGTCTCATTTATATGAAATAACAGGGACTACAGATTTGCAGAATGTATCCTCTTGGCACCATCAGGCTATTAAAAGTGTAGAAGGTACAGATCTCATTAAAACAGCAGAAACAGTGGATCATGGTGTATCTATTATAGAAGGTATTGAAAATCCCAATAAAAAATTCTGCGTAGCGGTTCAGTTCCATCCTGAAAA
>DJPC01000118.1:6133-9890 GCA_002439665.1 Dialister sp. UBA6422 | reverse complement strand
GAAAGATTATGTGGAATAGCACCAAAGCTTAGCCATGGCTAGGGATGGCTTATCGTTTATGCATGGCCTATCCATATCCATTTCATCTATGCCATGCATAGCGTTTATGGGAGAAAATATGATACAATACATATAATCATTTCTTAATATACAGCAGGAGGAAGAGAATGGGATTTTTTGACAAAATTAAACGAGGGCTGACCAAAACCAAGCAGAGCTTGATTCGAAATATCGAAAGCGTTGTCATCGGGTATGCGCAAATCGATGATGAGTTTTTGGAAGACTTGGAAATGGTGCTCTTGTCTGGAGATATTGGGGTTCGTACCACTGATTATTTAATGCGTCAAATTCGCCGTGGTGTCACGGAAGGTACCATCAAAAGTACCAAAGAGGTCATGCCATTTATAGAAAAAACGGTGATGAATCTTTTGGAAGATACCACCATTGACCAAGAAAATATTCATCATCCTGAAGTCATCCTGGTAGTGGGTGTCAATGGAGTGGGCAAAACGACCACCATTGGCAAATTATCTGGGAAATTGCATAAGGAAGGTAAAAAAGTACTTCTGGCGGCAGCAGATACATTCCGTGCGGCTGCCTCTGAACAGCTCACGATCTGGGCAGAACGCACAGGAGCAGATATTGTCAAACATGCAGAAGGTGCAGATCCAGCAGCAGTGGCATTCGATGCCGTGTCTGCTGCCAAAGCTAGAGGCGCTGATGTGGTCCTGATCGATACCGCTGGTCGTTTGCAGACCAAAGTCAATTTGATGGAAGAATTGGCTAAGATCAGTCGAGTTGTCAAAAAAGTCATCCCCGATGCTCCTCATCAGACTTTATTGGTACTCGATGCCACCACAGGACAAAATGCCATTAGTCAGGCCAAAAACTTTGGCGAAATCGTACCTTTGACAGGTGTGGTTTTGACCAAGCTCGATGGTACAGCCAAGGGCGGCGTCGTTCTTTCCGTTCATGAAGAATTGCATGTGCCCATTAAATGGATTGGTCTTGGCGAAAGGGAAGATGATCTGGAACGATTCAATCCGAAAGAGTTTGCGAAAGCTCTCTTTGAAACCGATGACCATGTATTGGGAGAAAGTACAAAAGTATAACAGGAGATGGAGAGGAAACATGGAGGAAAGTCTTCATGTTTCCTTTTTTTAAGGATCATGGATATGTTACCTAGGGATTTGAAGATTCAGATACAAAGAAAAAGAATCAAAAATATATACATCCGCATCGGAAGAGATGGTGCTGTCAAAGTGACAGCGCCTTGGTATAGTCAGGAAACAGAGATAGAAGATTTTGTTTTAAAAAAAGAAGCGTGGATACGCCAATGTATAGCGCGTATCCCGCAGCTACCTACTTATCACTACCAATCAGGCGAAATCCATGATTATGCAGGAAGAAAGATGACCTTACTTATCCACCAGGGAACGAAAAATGGTGGGTGGATAGATCATGACCACCATATCATTCATGTGGCTCTTCACTCTTCTCATGGGAATGCTAAAAAAATCTATGAAACTCTCATGAGAGAGGAACTGTATAAGTATATACAGTATTTCATCGAGAAGTGGGCTCCTTGCATGCATGTCTGTCCAGGACATATCACCATTCGGAAAATGAAAAGTAGATGGGGCAGCTGTCAGGTAAGAACGGGAGATCTTTGCTTTGCCTTAGACTTAATGACCAAACCAGGACCATGTATAGAAGCCGTGGTGGTTCATGAATTGAATCATTTACTAGAAAGGGGACATACCCCTAGGTTTCATGCGTTGATGGCTCATTGGCTGGAGGATTACAAAAAGCGAGATGCCCTATTGAATGAGTGGCCCAAAGAATTTGTATAACAAGCGGCAAGAGATGTCCGTATTTTCCGCAATTCTTATGGATTCATATATAGCAATCCATAAGGGAAAGTGATATACTATATAAAATTATTTTATAAGTTGTACATGAAAAATACACTCTCATAAGAAAGGGGAGTTTTAATGAATAATACGGATTGGAAAATCCTCATATATTTGCGGGAAGAACGAAGCATCAATAAAGTGGCCAAACGACTTTTTATGACACAGCCTTCTTTGACTTATCGTTTAAGTCAGATGGAGAAGGAAATTGGCTGTCCTCTTTTTATTCGTACCAATAAGGGCGTGCACTTTACAGATGCAGGCAATCGGTTATTTTCCTTTGCTGAAAAAGAATTGCAGCAGTACCAGGATATGAAAAATTATGTCACCCATGAACCCAATTCTATTTCTGGGGTACTTCGCATTGGTGCCAGTCAATCTTTTGCCCAGTCTCATATGCCAGCCATATTAAAAGGATTTGTGGATAAGTATAATGACATTGAAATCTCTCTGACCACCGATACCAGTGATCGTTTGGTGAAATTGGTCAAAAAAGAAGATATTCATTTGGCCATTGTACGAGGCAATCAAGAATGGCCGGATGCGGACATTCTTTTGGAAGATGCCCCCTTATATTTGATTTCTGCCAAAAAAATCGATTACAATACGCTGCCTGACCAGCCATCCATTCGATATCGCAGCGATCCTACCTTGGATGAACTTCGGAGCCGTTGGTGGAGACAGAATTTTTCAGAATCTCCCCATTTCATGTTGACCGTATCCGATTGTCTTACCTGTGTGGAAATCGTCAATCAAGGGTTGGGACACTCTTTGATTCCTGCTGACCTTCTTCCCAAATGCTCTCCCGATGTGAATCGGGAAATGGTCTATGATCGTCAAAGACATCCTATCCTTCGTCCTAGTCATTTGGTATTTAAAGAAGCGATGCTTCAATCTACACCGGTGCGTATTTTTGTGGATTATGTAAAGAATTATTTTAAAGTATAAAGAATAGAAATAGGGTGCTTGATTGATAGAGGAAAATCGAGCACCCTATTTTTGTCATATAATACCTATGATGGGATCTCTTTTCTTTTGCTTTTTCTGTGCTACAATGACAATAGGAAAGGATGGTGCAGCTATGAAATGGATTATGAAATGGCTTTTACCAGTGATTTTTCTTATGGGGTGCATAGTACCTTGCCAAGCAGCCAATCAGCAGGACATGAACCAAAGGCTGGGATATTTTGAAAATACCAGAACGGTGCTTCTTTTGCCTGCTGTATATTCTTATGATGGAGATGAAGCGGCTTTGTATGTCAATCAATCGATGAATCGTATTTTCCGATATCCCTATTATCGGACTTTAGATGCAGCCGCCTATGAAGGAAAAGCGTATAGCCCATCTGAACTTTCTACCTTGGCAGAAAAGACAGGGGCAGATCTGGTTATTATGCCTGTGATTACCCAGTGGGTACAGCGGGTGTATCACAGATCTATGTTTATGGATGCCGATGACATTGTGGAAACCAAAGCAGTGATTGATATTTATTCGTATAAAACCTCGGATGGTACCTTGCGAGATGATAGAAGCTCCTATTGGAACAGTGAAGAAGAAGGCATGGTACGGAACCGGTACATTTTAGATGATATGATGAAACAGATTTACAAAACCTTCCCCTATCGGCGGGTACCTACTGATGTAGCCAAAAATCTATCAGGCGCACCAGATATGACACCTATTTCTGCCATGAAACAATAAAAAAGTATGACGCTTAGCATATAACAAGAGTGATGCTAAAAGACCCCCATGAATCATGTCCATGATTCATGGGGGTCTTTTCTACAGTGGGGAAATTTTCTGTTCACTTATTGTTGCTAATTGTTTAGCTCTAACAACCAAC
>DJPC01000118.1:4230-6069 GCA_002439665.1 Dialister sp. UBA6422 | reverse complement strand
AACCAACCAACAACAGCATTGGCCTCTGACAAGTGGCGTGCATGACTAGCCACTATTTATAATCCCTTTTGTTCGATGCCGCTGATTAGATAACCTAGGTGCGTGGTGGCATTTACAGTCACTAGCCGCCAAATGCCATTTTCATATTCTACCACATTGATACAGGCATTATCCTGCTTGATTTGCCAAAAGTGACTCATAGGAAGTCCTAGAAGATCACATAAGATAGCCTTATTGACGGCATCGTGGGCAGCGACCAAAATCGTTTCTCCTTCATAGGTTTTGGTGTATTCATCAAAGGCTTCTCTTACGCGGCGGCGGACGTCTTCTAGATTTTCTCCATGGGGCATTTGCACCTTCTCAGGATGGGTGTGCCAAAGGTGGAATTCTTTAGGATATGCTTCCTTGATTTCTTCAGCGTGGATACCTTCCCACAAGCCGTGATTAATTTCTATGAGTCGTACGTCCTTTTGCACATTTATATGATGGTAGCTGGCTGCCATTTGACAGGTATCATAGGAACGGGAAAGGGGACTGGAAATAGCATGGTCAATGTGTACATCTTTCAAAGCCAATGCGGCTGCTTTCCCTTGGGCCATTCCCCGTTCCGAAAGAGGGGTGTCCTCCTGTCCTTGGTAGCGACCTTCTATATTCCATGTAGTTTCTCCATGGCGGAGAAGAATGATACGTAGCATAGTGTAGATTCCTTTTTACTTTCTGAATGACAAAGATGATGTGCCAGCGATATCAATGCTCGCAATGGATGACTTTAATGTCATGGATACCATCGATATTCATAAGGGCAGGAATGACAGCAGTAGGGATATCCTTATCCACAGCGACGGCCATCACATTGGTGCCCTTATCTGCGGAAGCCCCCACTTGCATACCGTTGATATTGATGCCCGCACTGCCAAGCACGGAAGCGACTTGACCAATCATGCCTGGCTTATCTTCATGGGGCGCAATGATGATGCATCCTTTCGGTTCAAAATCGACACGGAAGTGGTCGAGGGAAACAATTTTAGCTTCCTTGCGATCAAAGAGGGAACCAGTGATTCTGTGAGTGCCTTTATCTGTATCAATGGTGAGAGAAATGGTATTGGTGAAATAGTGTCCCTTCTTGGCTTTTACTTCGCGTACTTCCATATGGCGTTCTTCTGCGATTCCACGAGCGTTTACAAAGTTGACAGTCTGCTGGAGTACTGGAGAAAGCAAGCCTTTTAAAACAGCAGTAGTGAGAGGGGCTGTTTCTGTTTCAGCCAATTCACCTGTATATTCTACATTGACGCCACAGATGCGTCCACCGGCCAGGTCGATGCCGATATTTCCCATCCGTTCGCACAGATTGAAATAAGGCTGGATGACATGTAATGTGGCTTTCGTGATAGGGGAGGCATTGACGGCAGTGGCAACCGGTTCTCCGTGAAGTGCTTGAGATACGCCGATCGCTACATCGGTAGCCACACCAGCTTGCGCTTCTTTGGTAGAAGCACCGAGGTGGGGGGTTAAAGCCACATTGGTCATACCTAGGAATGGATTTTCTTCTGGTGTTAGCGGTTCCTTTGGCCATACATCGATGCCAGCACCAGCGACTTTTCCGCTCTTTAGTGCTTCTGCCAAGGCTTTGATATCGACTACCGCACCGCGGGATGCATTGACCAAGCGGACGCCGTCCTTCATTTTGGCAATTTCTTTGGCACCGATCATGCCACGAGTTTCATCGGTGAGGGGGGTATGAAGTGTGATGTAGTCAGATTCTTTGAGAAGAGTGTCCAGGTCTACCAGTTCTACACCTAGCTGTTTGCCTCTTTCTAGGGTGATGTATGGATCATAGCC
>DJPC01000118.1:3528-4084 GCA_002439665.1 Dialister sp. UBA6422 | reverse complement strand
CGTCCTTCCATAATGGACTGGTGCGCCTGGGGGATATGGCGGGTCATGGAAAGCATAAGAGCAATGGTGTGTTCACAGGCTGCAATGGTATTGGATTCTGGGGTATTGACTACGGTGATTCCCTTTTTGGTGGCTTCTTTAATATCGATACCATCGATACCTACGCCAGCACGTCCAATGACTTTCAGATTGGTAGCCGCATCGATGACTTTTTTGGTGACTTTGGTCTGGCTTCTGGTGATGATGGCATCATAATCACCAATGACTTGGCACAGTTCATCTTCTTTCATATTAGGCTGGATATCTACAATAAATTCTTTTTCCAGGATTTCTTTGGCTTCTTTAGCTACGTCGGCGGTGATGAAAATTCTATACATGTTTGTTCTCCTTTTTGAAATTTGAAATAGGATGATTTTAAGTTTGATAGAAAAGGTCAGCTCTACGGAAAGTATAGGTTTGTGTGATGGATAGCGTTTTTGCTAATTATCTACTTATGAAAAGCTTTCCCTTATTAGCGGGCTATGTGATTTCAGTTAACCCTGTGTCCTCTCATATT
>DJPC01000118.1:0-3504 GCA_002439665.1 Dialister sp. UBA6422 | reverse complement strand
TCTTTCATAAATTCAGCCAGGGATTCAGCGGATTCAGGGGTGACTGCATTGTAGAGGGAAACCCGGAGACCACCCACCAGGCGATGGCCTTTGACTCCGATGAAATCATTGGCTTTGGCTTTTTCTACGAAATCTTTTTCCATGTCCGCATTGGCTAGGTTGAAGGTGATATTCATGCGGCTTCTGGCTGCTTTTTCTGCATGGCCTTTATAGAAACCGTTGCTAGCATCGATTACATCATATATATATTGGGCTTTTACTTTATTTCTTTCTTCAATGGCTGTAAGTCCTCCCATATTTTTGATCCAATGCAGCATGCGATTTAATGTGTAAATAGAGAAAACAGGTGGTGTATTATAGGTAGAATCTTTCTTTACAAATGTCTGGTATTGCAGAAATTCTGGAATATCAGTGCGAGCTTTTTCTAGTAGCTCTTTTTTGATGATGGCTACAGCCACTCCGGCGGCGCCTAGATTCTTTTGAATCCCTGCCCAAATCATATGGAACTGGTTAAAATCCATATTCCGAGAGAGGATATCCGAGGACATATCGCAGATCATAGGGACATTGACTTTAGGGAATTTCCAATATTCCGTACCGTAAATGGTGTTATTGGAACAAAGATAGAGGTAATCTGTACCAGGCTCTATGTTATACGTATCAGGAATGTAGGAATAATTTCTATCAGCAGCAGAATTGGCATCATATACATTTCCAAAGAATGATGCTGCGTTTCTAGCTTTGTGAGCCCATACACCGGTGTCAGCGTAGGCACCTTTGGTATGTAGGAAATTGTAGGCGATCATGAGGAATTGCATGGTACCGCCGCCTTGAACGAATACGATGTCATAATCAGGAGAAAGATGCATCAGTTGACGCAAAAGAGCTTTTGTTTCATCCAGCATATCTTGAAACTCTTTAGAACGATGGCTGATTTCAGTGATGCCCATGCCAGTACCTTTAAAGTCTGTGAGATCATTTTTCATGGCTTCCAATACTTCCAGTGGCATGGGAGAAGGACCTGCATTAAAATTGAATACTCGTTTCATGATAAACCTCCATGGTCAAGACAAGTTTCTTAAGTTGCACTATGGGAATATAGAAGGTATTTAGAAACTTGTGATGGGGAAACGTGTACCTAGTCACGCGCTATCATCACAAGTCACTGATACCCATCATTTTCATCGCTAGTGATACATAAGAATATGGTCTTATAAAACACAAAAAGAGAAGACGTCCCATGGGACGAGCTTCTCTTTTTCTCGCGGTACCACCCAATTTAGCCGTTGACAAGTCACTCAGGTTTCTTAGGTTCCTCAGGTTTTATTGTGCTTTTGAGATACGTGTCATTGGCACTGACATGCAACCTGAGAAACTTGAGAATCCTTAGCGACCTGAAGCAGTAGCGGATTTCATATCATGTGAAATAAAGAGAATTTACGTAAACTTTATTTCAGGTATAAAAAAAGCTCTTCATCCACCTAAGGGACGAGAGCACCCGCGATACCACCCAAATTGCCAAACGGCCATCTTTAGTCTGCTATAACGGGCAAAACCCGAAAGATTCCTCATCTTTACCTCCGAAGTGGAAAGATAATGTAACCATGATAGCTTGCACCAACCGCTATCTCTCTGAAAAAGTATCATTACCCCTTCTTCATCATCGCTTGTTTCTTATGGTTTGGATTATAGACGGGATTTTTATTTTTGTCAAGATTATTTTTGGAAATGTAGAATCAGGAGTTGTGACTTTAAGATTCTTGATGGATAGGTATTTGCCAGAAGTTAGCAGCATATATCTATTCAATCAATATATATACCTAAAAAACTCATGGTTTTTTACTGGTGCTATGCATTCTTGCTATTCGTCAAAGAAAAAAGAATTTGATATAATACATATAGAAAATATTTTATTTATTATAAGCTAGAGACATGGTTACATTTCTGGAAGGCTATGGTACCATGGCTTTTTAACTTTGTCTCCTATAGCTTGTCTATTTTTATTAAAAGGGAGATTTTCATGAACTACCAAGTGAAGTATTTTAAAGATTATGTTTCTTTTCATATCGATGACAGCCATCCTGTGACAGAGTTACTTCCTAAGACTTGTCCTGCTGTAGAATCAGAAGAGACTGAAATACGGCGCGCGTTAGCTCATCCGATTCAATCTCCTGCACTTTCTCATATGGTCAAACCTGGAGAAAAAGTGGTCATCATTACCAGTGATGTGACAAGACCCGTTCCTTCTTTCTTGATTATTCCATGCTTATTGGAAGAATTGGAAAAAGGGGGAGTCCAAGATAAGGATATCACCATCGTATTTGGTTTGGGCTCTCATCGTCATATGACAGAAGAAGAGCATCGACGTTTGGTGGGGGATGCCGTATATGATCGAGTGACTTGTGTAGATAGCGATCCTGAAGATTGTATTCATTTAGGCACTTGCCATCATGGTACATCGGTAGATATTTTCAAAACCGTAGTAGAAGCAGATAAGCGCATTTTGGTAGGGAATGTGGAATATCATTATTTTGCCGGCTATAGTGGCGGAATGAAAGCCATTATGCCAGGAGTAGCCTCCAAAAATTCTATCCAGTCCAATCATAAAAATATGATTCGCCCAGGCTCTTATGCAGGAAATTTAGAGGGGAATCCTGTGCGTGAAGACATAGAAGAAGTAGCCAAATTGTGCCCGGCTCATTTCATATTGAATGTAGTCCTTGATGACCACAAAAAGGTTGCCTATGCTGCGGCAGGCGATCCGGTAGCAGCGCATCGAAAAGCATGTCATTTTTTAGATGAAATCTATAAGATTCATATAGAAAAACCAGCAGATGTCGTGGTGGTATCCACTGGTGGATATCCTAAAGATATTAACTTGTACCAAGCACAGAAATCTATCGACAATGCGAAGCACGCTGTCAAAGAAGGGGGCATTATGATTGTGGCTGCTTCCTGTAAAGAAGGCTATGGCAGTGATGTCTTCGAAAAATGGATTCAAAATTACGAAATGCCTACAGATAGAATCCAAGCGATTCATCAGAATTTCGAATTGGGAGGACATAAATCAGCAGCATTGGGATTAGTACAAGGGAAGTGTACCATTTACCTGGTGACAGATATGGATGATACGCTGGTACAAAAAGCCAATATGGTGCCCTTCCATGATTTGCAGGAAGCTGTGGATGCTGCTTTTGCTCAAATGGGAGAGGACGCTTCAGCCTATGTTATTCCTATCGGCGGTTCTACCTTGCCGATGCTATAAAGAGACATTGATAGAATCAATAGGTGTAGGAGTTATGTTAATCCCCCATTCTACAAGTCAGATAAGTCATTGGCTTGTAGGATGGGGGATTGATCATTCATAGAGCTCATATTGACTAGAAATATGAAATGACATGTTTATATGTAAATGCATTATATCCACGATACACCTATGTGATTAACCACCTATATTACTTCATTTAGGCAATAAAAAAAGGCACCACGGAGACCAGTCACGTG
>DJPC01000165.1:2909-4804 GCA_002439665.1 Dialister sp. UBA6422 | reverse complement strand
AACGCATAAAGGAGGACAAAAACATGGAATTTTGTGAATTTTGCGGGAATATTCTGAATGACGACGGTCGTTGCCCGTGGGACGATTGCCCCCATAATGCCATTATTGATGCTATGGCAGAAGCAGAAAAACAGGATGCAGAAAAGAATAATGAAAAAACAGAGTGATATAAACCAACCCAATAAGAAAAGTAGGCGAATGGTATGGAACTTATGATTGAATGGCTAGAAAAAGGTGCTTTCATGGGACTTTCCTTTTTGGTGGGACTTCTGTGGAACCGAGCTAAAGCGGCCAAAGAAAAGCAGAACAACATGGAAGAAGGTATACGAGCCCTTCTTCGTGGACGTATTCGAGATATTCATGAACGAGTGATGGGGAGAAATCCTAAATATGTGACTTATGACGAACTGCAAGACGCAGAAGACATCTATAGTGCCTATCACAAATTAGGAGGAAACGGGAGAGGGACTGCCCTTATGGAAGACATGCAACATTTAAAAGTACGAGGAGGTACTACATGGGAAGAATAAGAACGTGGTTTCGTATGCTTTTCTATGAGAATGATGAATTGTCCTATACTCGTGTTATTTCCGCCATCTTTGTCATCGCTTTTCTCGCAGTCAGTACCTACCTGGTACTGACCCACACCTACTGGCAAAACTATGACACCTTTGCCTCCCTAACAGGCGGTGGCGGAGGTGCCACCCAGCTGGTGAATAAGTTTATTAACAGCAAGTACAATAGCGTACAAGGCGGCTATGATAGCAGAAAATAAAGGCATAAGAAAAAAGCTCGCCTGGTGGCGGGCTTTTATTCGTCATAGTGATATCGACAAGCGATCACTATGATTTGATTTTCTTCTATACTATAGACCAGTCGATCCTTCTGATTGATTCGTCTACTCCAATAACCGGAAAGATTTCCTGTTAAAGGCTCCGGCTTTCCTAATCCTGTATTTCCATTCCGGGAAATATCATTCAATAGGGCGTTGATTTTCTTTAGCGTTTTCCTATCCTCTGTTTGCCAGTATACATAATCTTCCCAAGCGGCATCTGTAAAGAGCTTATTCATCTTCTATAAGCTCCCTCTTATGCAACTTGCCAGATTTAGCTTGCTGGATACTTGTTAGCAAGTGGTTGTAGTTTGCCTTAGAGGCACGGAGATAGCAATTTTCAAGCAGATTATTATAAGACTCTTCAGACATGACGACAATGTTTCGATTATTCTTTCTAGTTACAATGACTGTTTCTGCATCATCCGTGCAACGATCAAAGACAGACTTCATGTTATTCCTAAGACTGGAATAATTCAAAGCAATCATGATTGACACCTCCATATGTAAGTACAATATTCTGTACTTACATTATATTCAAGAATTTTATTAAAAGCAAGAAAGGAGACTATATGCTAGTAACTGATTTAAGCGACTGGAATGACCACATCAATTGGTCCCATCTTATTAATGCTGGTGTTGGTGGTGCTATTGTAAAGATTTCCGAAGGGAGAACTCTTTCTGAGCTGCACGGCAAGCATATTGCGGGTGCAGAAGCAAGGGGACTTCCTTGGGGTGTCTATTGCTATACTCATGCCCAAACAACGGAAAGAGCAAGAGAAGAAGCTAGAAACGTGCTGGAAGCACTGGAAGCTTTAGGATATGGTAAGCCGCCACTGGGCATTTGGTTTGACGTGGAAGCACCGGAAGTTATTGGACAAGGTGTTGATGATGTTACGGCTATCTGCAGTGCTTTCATTTCAGAATGTAATGCAGCCGGCTATTCTGCTGGTATTTATGCTAGCCTATCCACTTTGACCGATTGCATGGATCTAAATGCCCTGGCAGACTATGTACCCGTATGGCCGGCACAATATGCAAATCAGTGCGACTTCCCGACCTA
>DJPC01000165.1:0-2848 GCA_002439665.1 Dialister sp. UBA6422 | reverse complement strand
GGCTGGCAGTTTACCGATTCATTCGAAATTGATGGTCAGAAATACGACATGAGCGAATGGTATTGAGGTGAAGAATGTGCAAAATGACAAAAAGATTGCTGTTATTATTGTTTGCCTGCTTGCTTTGGCTGGCGGCTGGTACTACTTCTCAGGCAGAAACGATGTATCAGATATCCGAGACCGAGCTGACGCAGTTAGAAACGGACTTGAATCAGCTGAAGAAGAACAACGAAACCAAGCAGAATCTCTTGACCGAGCAGAAGAAGCAACTGACAGAGGCCAGCAAGCAGTTAGAGACGGTGAAGAAACAGCTGACAGAATCCAAGACATTGAACGCAGCGACGCAGAAATCATTAGAGACTGCCAATCAATCCTTGAAACAGTTAGAAAAAGAGGCAAAGCAGAAAATTAAAACAAAGACCCGCCAACGCAATCTATGGATTGCGATTTCTGGCGGGCTTTTGTATGTAGTGATTACGAAATAGGAGGCAACAGGTGCCAAAGTCTAAAACTTACGAAGAATTTGTAGATAAATTCAAACCAAAGAAAACAACCGACGATTGCTACACTCCACAGATTGTCTACGAAGCCGTCAAGGACTGGGCAGTCAAAGAACAAAATTGGGGGGGTAGGCCCATAGTCCGTCCCTTCTGGCCGGGTGGGAATTACAAGGCGTATGACTACCCGAAAAATTGCGTGGTGATTGATAACCCGCCATTCTCATGCATTTCAGAAATCGCACGCTTTTATAAAGAGAAGGGCATTGATTATTTTTTGTTTGCGCCAGCTCTGACCATATTCAATATTCAAGCAGCGAAAAGTAGAATTTGCGTTGGAGCTACTGTAACTTATGCGAATGGTGCAAAAGTAGCAACCAGCTTTATTTCTTCCCGAGGGCCTTTGATTAGAAGTGCTCCGGAGCTTTATAGGATACTCAAGGATGCAGATGCGAGAAATAGACGTACTGAAGTAAGTGCTGCACTTCCAAAATACTCCTACCCAGACAATGTAATAACGGCATCAGCTGTGGGCTTAATGTCAAAGCATGAAATTGACTACCAGGAAGATGTGGGAATTTTTACCCGTGCTTTGGATGCACAGCGAGAGAAAAAGAAAACCATCTTTGGCGGTGGTTTTATTGTCCCTGCTGATGCGGCTACAAAGGCACAGGAGGCTGCCAGAAAGGCAAAAAATATATTTGTATGGGAGCTATCCGAAAGAGAGGTTAAAGAATTGAAAGAGTTGGAGGATGCTGCTAGCCAAAAGGATGGAGTTTTTGAACATTAGTCATGATAGAAAAAGATTCAGAATATTTCTTTAAAGCTAAGGCTAGGATTGAGAGAACCAATTAAATATCCACTCGAAAGAGGGGCATCAACATGGAATAACAACCACGTTGATGACCCTCTTTTTTATTTGCCTAAAAGCTAGATTTTATCGAAGAAAATCAGATATTTTACTTGACAACATACCCTTAATATGGTATACTGAATACAGTTAAAGGAGGTGATAACAATGAACTTTGAAAAAGAAGATTGGGAATGGTTAATCTCAATTATAACAGGAATTGCTACACCGTTCATTCTTGAATGGTTGAAAGCAAAAGGGCTCTTCAAACGTCACGACAGTCGCAAATAGTTTAGACGATTAAAGAGCCGAGGAAGTCAAGAGGGCGCAAGCCCTCTGACAACCTCATTATACCATAGGAGGAATATAAATGAAAACATATGATATTGGATTTGCTATTTGCGTTGTTGCAGGATTAACTGTATTGACATGGGACAAAAACGCTATTGAAGCGTTGATCAGCGGAATTGTAATCGGTGGCTATATCGGATGGAGGATTTGGCATGGAACTAGATGATGTGATGACAACGTTAGAAGCAGGAGAGCGTTGGGGTGTAACACCAAATTCCCTGAAGCAGAATTGTCAGGGGAGAGTGAAAAATGGATTCAAAGAAGGGGAATTTCGTAAATCAGGCCGTACTTGGCTCGTCACTCGTGCGGGAATGGAACGGCTTTATGGCAAAGAAAAGAAATAACAAAACCGGCATAGTCATGGATAGTAGTGACTATGCCGGTTTTATGTTAAGTATGCAAAAAGTTAGATTTTATCGATAGAAATCAAATGATAGCATTGACAAAAAGCAAGATAAATGATATAATAAATACAGTTAAAGGAGGTGAAGTGATGGATGATATTAAAGAAGCGATTCAGCTGATCGCTTTAATCATCGGGTCGGTAGTCGCAATACTGACTTGTATCGAAAAAGTATTATCGATACTGATTAAAATTAAACAGCTGAACCGCAAATAGAACTAAAGGGAAGATGGGGAGAAATCCCCAATCCCCTTCCCCAATATCATACCATATAAGGAAAATGAAAACAAAAATATTATTAGCTGTATTTTTGGCATGTTCTGTAATTGCATGGTGGGCTAGTAGCTACACAATGACTTGCACGATTTTAGTAATTGTTGCAACGATATTAAACGGTAGTGAATGGTTAAAGTGATACAGTTATAGCTTTGATACTCTAAGGAGGAAGAATGGAGAAGAACGGATGGGGCGGTAAACGTCCCAATCAAACAGGACGTCCCAAAAAAGAAGAGGGCGTAAGGAAACAACATCAGTTGCGTGCCTATGATGAGGAGTGGCTGCTGATACAGTCTTTTGCGAAACTAGTGAAACACGGGAGACTACAAGATTGTAGAGATTTTATAAAAAGAATGGAGGGATAGGTGTGAAAATTATCAATGAAGTAATGACAACCGCAGAAGCTGCAGAACGGTGGGGAGTATCTATTGAAGCAGTTAAGAAATCTTGTCAGGGGCAAAAAGGAAATCC
>DJPC01000171.1 GCA_002439665.1 Dialister sp. UBA6422 | reverse complement strand
TCCATGATGTGCTTGATTTTAGTGAGTCCCTCTAATCCCTTCAATGTATAAGAAGTGGTTTTATCATAGTAATACCCATAAGTACTATACAGATCCTCTAAAACGTCCACCAAAGTCTTTCCCTGCTTTTTGAAATAAGCCGCCATTTCTGCAATCACCATAGCAGATACTACCGCATCTTTGTCCTGCGCATGGGTCCCTACCAGGTATCCATAGCTTTCTTCATAGCCAATGACAAAATCGTGATGAGGGTCTTTTTCCCACTGGGAAATTTTTTCACCAATATATTTAAATCCTGTGAGGGTTTCTACCACTTGGATACCAAAATGACGTCCGATTTCCGCCCCCAATTCACCTGTTACGACGGTTTTTACCATGGTAGAGGCAGGAGTCAATTGATCTTTTCTGGTGGTCAAGATGAAATAGGTCAAAAGCGCCCCCATCTGATTGCCAGAAATGAGGACAAAGTCATCCCCTTTCTTGACAGCTGCTCCGATACGGTCACTGTCAGGATCTGTCCCTATCACAATATCTGCTTTCTTTTCTTTAGCCAGTGCGATCCCCATGGAAAGGGCATCTTCATTTTCCGGATTGGGAGAGGAAACGGTAGGAAAATCTCCATTAGGCTCTTCTTGTTCTTTAACCACATAGACCGTAGAAAATCCTGCTTTTTTCAAAATTTTCTGTACTGGTTTAGAACCGCTCCCATGGATAGGAGTATACACAATAGATAAAGCAGGTGGATTTCCTTTATAAAAAGATTCTTTAAAAATGGTAGTAATAAAAAGATCCACCACATCCTGGTCTAGGAGGGTCAAGAGATTTTTATTTCCTTCATCTGGGATATGGGCCAAATCGGTGATAGATTCTACGTAAGAGGTAAGAATGTCTGCATCTTTGGGCACCAGCTGGGCTCCATTGGGACCATACACTTTATAGCCATTGTATTCCGGTGGATTGTGACTGGCTGTAATCACTACGCCACCTAGGGCATGAAAATGTTTCACCGCAAAAGAAAGTACCGGGATAGGTTCCAATTCTTTAAAGAGTTTCACTGGAATCCCCGCGCTGGTCAGCACGTTTGCTGCTACTTTGGCAAATTCCTGTGAATGGTTACGGGAATCATAGGCAATGACCACTCCCTGTGAAATACTTTCCCTTGCAGTAGCTTTCAAATAATCAGCCAATCCTTTAGAAGCCTTTGCCACAGTATAACGATTCATTCGATTGCTTCCAGCGCCCATAATGCCACGAAGCCCAGCGGTACCAAATTCTAAATCTTTATAAAACCGATCTTCTATGTTCTTTTCATCGGTGAGACTTCTTAATTCATCCTTTGTTTTGTCGTCAGCCCAAGACATCCAGTCATGGTAACGGTCTTTATAATTCATGGCCATTCTCCTTTACATATAATGATTTTTTCTATTATAGCATATGTTTGGGCTAATACATGGTAAGTTGCTTTTCCAAGTCCTATAGATATGCTATGATTACAAAGAATATCAATGAAAAGAGGTCCTATTATGCATAGTAATTTAAAGACAGCCTCCCCAGTGAAGCCAAAGAAGAAACTGCTACACATCGAATTTCTCCGCTTTCTCTGTATCTGGCTGGTGATGTTTACCCATACGGCTACCCAAGGATTTTCCATCTTCATAGCTCGGCCGGATTCTTTTTTCTATCCCCTGTATTTGGCTGTCCCATTCTGGGTCAAAACAGCGGTACCCATTTTCTTTATGATTTCTGGCGCACTGCTTCTTGGAAGAGAAGAACCAATTTCTGTGATTTTTAAAAAGAGAATCTGGAGATTCCTGCAAGTCATTTTCGTTTTTTCTCTCATCAATTACATATGGTTCTATCACAACCTACCACTTTCCATTCCAGGACATGTAGCGAAATTCTTTACCATGATGTATTCCTCCAATATGGCCACTGCCTACTATTTTTTATACATATATATAGGCTTCTTGCTCATGCTTCCTATTTGGAGAAAATTGGTAAAAGCTCTAACGCCGACTTTATACCTATATCTCATCGGGCTTAATTTATTCTTCGTAGGATGTGTGCCAGTGATTTCCTTTTTGATTTTCAAGGGCACTGCAGAAATCAATTTCTTCGTCAATCCCATACTCGCTGTGAGTGAACCTACCTTTTACTTTATCATTGGCTACTGGATAGAGCATGTCCTCCCCGAAAAATGGCTGACCAAAAGAAATCTCATCCGTTTAGGCCTAGCCGCTCTTCTCGGGACTTGCATAGGCGGCGCCATGACTTACTACCATGGTATCGTCGCTGGTGGTATGACTGAAGCTATTTCAGAACGATTCTATGATTCTTTCCTGTTCCTTAACACCGCTTTCGTATTTCTTCTGGCTCGCTATTGGTTCTCCCATCACACCCTTTCCTTATCTTGGCAAAAGCTGATGATTTTTCTGGGAAGTATGTCTTTGGGCGTCATGCTCTTTGAAGAAATCACTAGAAATCTCACCCACTTCCTCCTTTCAAAAGTGCTTTTGGTCTATTTATATCGTTTCCCTTTCATAGATGCGGTGATTTGGATCTCCATCGCTTATGCACTAGGTGCTATGATCACTTGGGGCATTAAGAAAATCCCTTACTTTAATAAACTGATTTAGAAAGTACTATTGGTTGTGATCTCCAGGTGATTGGAATCCCCCTCCTGGAGATCACAACCATTTTCTTTGCATTTAAATTGGTTTTTCCCCCTATAAAAAGAGATTGGTGCTATATACATGATACAGGGACCAATATAAGGTACAAACATATCTCCTCCTTTAGAAATATACGGCCATCAGAAGAAACATCTCTAGAGGTATGAAATCATTTTTGAAAGAAGCCTGCCACTTCACTTTTTGCCACTCCGCAATTTCCATAATCTATGTCCCCCCATTTCCTCTTCTATGGATTGCGAAATGGAATATCCTAATTTCCATACAAAAACGGTATACATACTAAGTTTTACATACTTAGCATGTATACCGTTTTATGTTGGAAAAAACGATCTTATTTCCCAATCCCTACGATGGGACTTTGCACTGTCAATTATTTATCCATTGTCACAATCTTCTTATGCTTTTTAAATCCATGGATTCTTTCAATGAATACAAAGAGCATAGGAACGATGAAAATCTGGAAAATAGTAGCAGACAGTACGCCGAATACGACGGCAATACCCATTTCAGAACGGGAATTGGAACCTGCACCTGTAGAAAGTGCCAGTGGAATATTACCAACGATAAATGCCAAAGAGGTCATAAGGATAGGACGGAGACGAATCTTAGATGCTTCTACAGCTGCTTTCAATTCCTCCATGCCATGGTCTACACGGACTTTAGCATATTCTACAATCAGAATCGCATTCTTAGCCGCCAAGCCAATGATGGTCAAAAGACCGATCTGGAAGTAAATGTCGTTGTATACATTAAAGAGCATAGCCCCTAGGCAGGCACCAAAGAAACCGGTCGGAATACCGAAGATGACAGTGAATGGAATCTTCCAGCTTTCGTACAACGCTGCCAAAGACAGGAAGACGAAGAGCATGCCCAAAGCCAATGCATACACTGTCTTACCACTGGCTTCTCGTTCCTGCGCAGAAGATTCTGCAAAGGCATAACCGAAACCATTTGGAAGTACTTGATGAGCTACTTCTTCCAAAGCATCCAGTGCCTGACCGGAAGAATAGCCGCCAGCCTGCTGACCACCGATCTTAACAGCAGGGAAGTTGTTATAACGGGTAATAACGGAAATAGAATTGGACTTAGATGGAGTAATAAAGGTAGAAATTGGAACCATATTTCCCTTATTATCCTTGACAGTCAGGAATTTATTATCCGTTGGGCTCATACGATACTGGGTATCAGCCTGGGCTACTACCTTAAAGTTACGTCCATAAATAGTGAAATCATTGATCTGAACAGAACCATAATAAGCCTGGAGAGCAGTGAAGATATCCCCTACTTGGACACCATTTCTCTGTGCTTTTTCACGATCAATATCAAAGTTATAAGAAGGAGTATCCATACGGAATGTGGTGTATGCCATTTGGATTTCTGGACGCTGGTTAGCCGCTCCCAGGAATTCTCCAATGACACGCTGGAATTCTTCATTGGACGCACCACTCTTATTCTGAATATACATAGAGAAACCGCCAGCAGCACCAAGGCCTGGAATAGGCGGTGGATTGAGAGCCATAAGAGATACATTCGGATGGGTGGCATTGTAAGCAAATGCTTTTGCCATAACCGCATTCAGCTGTTCAGACGGCTTAGTACGTTCATCCCAAGGTTTTAATTTAATGAAGGAAAGACCTGCATTTGGTTTCTGTCCATCGGAGAGAATATCAAAGCCTGTAACCCCCTGAGACTGTTCGACCGCCGGATCTGCATCCATCACTTTTAAGAAGTCAGTGATGACTGCATTGGTACGTACATTGACAGACCCTTCTGGAAGAGAGAAGGAATTGATGAAATACCCATTATCTTCCTGTGGCAAGAATGCAGTAGGAAGATGGAAGAACATGGTAAAAGCAGCTATAGAAAGTCCTACCAAAGTAACAATCGGTACCCACAATACTTTGCCCAATTTCTCAAGGCAAGTACCGTAAACTTCTACCATTCTATCGAACCAGTTATTGAATCCATCCCAGAAACGAGCAATAGGCCCTTTCTTCAAATCTTTCTGTGGTTCTTTCAGCATGCCCGCACAAAGTGCCGGTGTCAAAGACAAAGCCACAAAAGCAGAAATCAATACAGATACCGCAATGGTCAAAGCGAACTGCTTATAGAGGATACCCATGATACCGCCAAGGAATGCAACTGGTACGAATACAGCAGCCAGTACCACAGCGACGCCGATAACTGGGCTCTGTACCTTTTCCATAGCAGCTACGGTTGCTTCTTTGGCATTCAGGTTGTTATACCGCATTTCGTATTCCACGGCTTCGATAACAACGATAGCATCATCGACAACCAGCCCGATAGCTAGGACCATAGCGAAAAGGGTCAAGGTATTGATAGTAAATCCAAGAATAGCAAAGGAAGCAAAAGTACCAAAGAGTGATACTGGTACAGCAATCATTGGAATCAAAGTGGATCTCCAGTTCTGGAGGAAGATATACACAATGATCGCTACAATAAGAAGGGCTTCAACAAAAGTATGAAGTACTTCTTTAATAGATGCATAAATGAAATCTGTGTTATCAGCGCAGATGACATAGGTCATATCATCTGGGAAGGACTTCTTGTCTTCTTCCAATTTTTGCTTAATAGCACCGATGGTTTCTACTGCATTGGCATCATCGGTCAAAGAAAAGGCCAATACGGCAGAAGATTGTCCAGCAGAGCGAGCAATAAAGTCATAGCTCTTAGCCCCCAGCTCGATGCGAGCTACATCTTTTAGACGAAGGAGAGAACCATCATTATTGGTACGAAGAACGATATCTCCAAATTCTTCTTCTGTGACTAGACGACCTTTAGCAGTGACTACATACTGGAAGGAAGAATCTTTATCCACTGGCGCACTGCTGATATTACCAGCAGCTACCTGCTGGTTCTGAGAAGAAACCGCAGAAATGACTTCGGATGCAGTGATCTTATTCTGAGCCATTTTGGTCGGATCCATCCAGATACGCATAGCAAAGTCAGAACCGAATTCCTGTACGTTGCCTACGCCCTTGATAGATTTTAATTCATCCAAATAGTTCATGCTGAAGTAGTTCTTCAAAAATACCTCATCATAGGTACCATTTGGAGAAACCAAACCAATAACCAGTGCCATATCCCCAGAAGATTTCTTGGTGGTGACACCAATGGAACGAACCGTATCTGGAAGAGATGCATCTGATGCGGTGACGCCATTCTGGACACGAATGGCAGCCATATCAGAGTCAGTACCAGTCAAGAACTGTACACTCAAAGAATAGGTGCCATTGGAGTTACTGGTAGAAG
>DJPC01000098.1 GCA_002439665.1 Dialister sp. UBA6422 | reverse complement strand
CAGATCGTAACGGATTATGAACAGATTTATCGCGAGCATCGAGAAATGGAAGAAGAAATGGACCAGATGAAAGCAAAGCTGGCCAATTATGAAAAGATTTCTGACACCATGACTGCAACGCTGCAACTGGCCAAAGATACGGCAGAAAACGTGAAGAAGAATGCTAAGAGAAATGCGGATATTCTTATTTCCAATGCCAAGATGGAAGGACAAAAGCAGGTAAAAGATGCAGAAGAATATCGTCGCCGTTTAGCTGAAAACATGATTCATACAGAAGGTAATATGAAGAATTATGTTAGCAAAATCAGAAAAAATCTGGAATTGGCACTGGCTGCTATCGATGCATTGGGGCAGGTGAAGGCACCGACTATTGCAGGCTATCAGGCACCGGTTGTGGAAGAAGAGCCGGCAAAGGAAGATATGGCAGATAAGCCAGTAGAAGAAGCTTCAAAAGAGGATGCTTCTGCAGTAGAAACACCAGAAGAAGAAATGGTAGAGACAGCAAATTCGAAGGATACGGAAGAAGTATCCGATAAGAAAGACTAAGTGTATCCAAAGGGCCGTGGCAGTGTCCACGGCTTTTTTTGTAAGCCTATCGTGTATGTGATGTGTTTCACGTGAAACATCAGCGGATGGTAGATGTGGTAGCTGGAATGAGGAAGAACTGTGGTATTTTTCAATTTCTAGTTATTTTCACTGGTCATCATGGTGCAAAGTAAAGAAGGTAGAGAACATTGTCTTTTGAAAAAGTTAAGGAATATTTTGATACTTTCGGTATGGGAGATCGTTGTATTGATCTGAAGGAATCGAGCGCTACTGTGGCATTGGCAGCGCAGGCATTGGGAACGGAAGAAGCTCGCATTGCCAAAACAATGTCTTTTCTTATAGATGAAAAGCCTCTTATTGTGGTAGTAGCTGGGGATGCTCGTGTGGATAATCATAAATATAAAATGACTTTCCACAAGAAAGCTAAAATGATTCCTGGCGTGGAATGTGAACAGTATATCGGCCATCGCCCAGGTGGGGTGTGTCCGTTTTGTTTACCACCCCATGTGCCGGTGTACCTAGATATATCTTTAAAACGGTTTGATATTGTGTATCCTGCTGCGGGGACAGATCACAGTGCAGTGAAACTCTCTATTCCGGAATTGGAGAAATATTCTAATTCTAAAGGTTGGGTGGATGTGTGCAAAAATTGGGAGGCTAGCGATTAGTAGCGGTTCATTTTTATGTGCATGGTATTCAAAATAAAAATGAAAGTCACGAGCTGTAAGTAGAAGATTAAGACCTTGAAAAATCGGTATCTGTATAGAAAGGAAGAAATATGATTGTCGAGCAGTTTGGTGTAGAGGACTGGATGGACCGGTATGAAGAAGGCGCAAAATATAACATCACCGATACCTGTGTGAAACCTTTGAGCCTTTCTGAATTATTTGCCCTCTCTGGTATAGATCGGGTAGCTTTTATGGAACGCTTTTTTGAGCTGCCACAGACCTATGGAGCCATTTGGGGAGCAGATAAATTGAAAAAAGAAATTGCCCGATTATATCAGTCAGTCAAACCGGAGGAAATCCTGACAGAGCATGGAGCTACTGGTGGCAATCAACATATTTTCTTTTCTCTTATCCGACCAGGAGACAGGGTGATTTCTTATTCCCCTAGTTACCAGCAATTTTATTCCGCGCCGCGTGCTTTGGGTGCCCAAGTGAAAGTATTGCATCTAAAAAGGGAAAACCAGTATTTGCCGGATATTTCTGAATTGAAAAAAGCAGCAGAAAAAGGGGTGCGGATGATTTGTTTAAATAATCCGAATAATCCTACCGGTTCTCTCATACCAAAAGATATGATGAAAGATATTGTGGATATTGCTCGTACTTCTGGAGCCTATCTTTTCTGTGACGAAGTTTATGCTGGTGTATCACAAGAAGATGTAGAGTGTCCGTCTGTGGTAGATATGTACGAAAAAGGGATTTCTACAGGTTCTATGTCTAAAGCATTTTCCCTGGCAGGTCTTCGTTTGGGGTGGCTAGCTACCCATGATAAGGAAGCCTTGACCCAGTTCCGCAAGGTGCGGGATTATGACCTGGTTAGTTGCGGTCTTTTTGATGAAGAAATTGCGGCCATGGCATTGGCTCATAAGGAACAGATTCTGGCAAGAAATCAGCGCATTGTGCGGGAAAATCTTCCTGTATTAGATTCTTGGATAGAGAGAGAACCGCATGTGAGTTATGTAAAACCTAAAGCAGGAACGATGGCTCTTGTATATTATGATGTGGATATGCCGTCTCGACTGTTTTGTCAACGGATGTACCATGAAACAGGTGCTTTTACGGTACCTGGAGATTGTTTTGAAGAGCCCCATTCTTTTCGTGTGGGGTATGCCCATGAAGGAGAAACCCTTCGCATAGGATTGGAAGCAGTGAGTGAATTTATACAACTTGTGAGCCATAAGATGTGAGACATCGTCATGGAGTTGTACTGCTATCAGTGGTTATCTTATCATCGCTTGGCTATTCCCATGATCTTTGGAGTGCCATTTGACAAATTCAATCTTGTCATGCTATGATTCATCCAATTACATATAATAATTTCCCCTGCCTCGCCACCGGGTGAGGCAGATAGGTGTTTTAATCCACTCCGTAGGTACAGCTTAGCTGTGAGAGTAGGATTGAAACACCTTTTTTAATTAGACATTGGAATTAAGAGTGTAACGTGATGGACAGAATATGCCAAGTGCAAATCATTTTTATTATTATGTGATCTTTTTCAAATGATGTGTATCTGTATTTTCATTCTTAGTTTTTCACTCTGATTCAGGTATTTTATATAAAAGGTGGTAAGAATGGATTATTTTTATCTTTGGTGGCCGGTAGCACTGATTGTAGGATCTGATGTGGTATATCAGGTGTGTGCAAAGAAGTTATCATCCCATGCATCACCGCTGGCTGCATTGGGGATGACCTATATTATGAGTGCTATTCTTTGCGCCATATTATTTGAAATCATAGTTCCTAATGGACATATCTGGCAAGAATTATCAGAGGTACATTTTCCAGCGATTATTGTGGGGATCTCTATTGCTGGTTTGGAAGTAGGAGTTATTTATATGTATAGAGCCGGATGGCAGATGAATATAGGGTTTATAACCTATACAGCCTGTATCACAGTATTACTTCTTTTTATTGGCGCTTTTGCTTATAACGAACCACTAGGAGTGATGAAATTGGCCGGTGTGGTTCTGACCGTGATTGGCATGTTTTGCGTAGTGAAATAAATATTGGTGGGGCAGATTTAAAAGAGGCGAATCTATTGAATGTATTATATAAATTCTGCCATATGGATTTAGTCAATGGAGTTTTAGAATTATTCATTTTTATAGTAAGGAGATTTTATGGTAAAATATTGGCTACCTCTGGTTATCGTAGTACTTTCCAGTGTGGGGTATCAGGTGGGACTTAAAGAAGTGTCTAATGGAATGGATCCGATTGTAGCATTGGTGGTCACTTATTTGTCTTCGTCGGTCACATCTTTTCTTTTATATTTCATTTTAGCTTCTAAGGAAGAAAATCGCTGGAAGGCAGTGACTCAGGTAAATCCAGCGGCTTTACTCTTGGGCGGTTCTATTGTAGGAATTGAAATCGGTTGCTTATATATGTTTGTAGCAGGTTGGACGGTAAATACAGCTTTTGTAGTATCTAATAGCTGTATTGTTTTGGCCCTTATGGTTATGGGAAAGGTGTTGTATGGGGAGAAACTTACTATCCGTCAGCTGGGCGGTGTTTTGATCTCTATGGCAGGAATTTTTGCTATTGTTATGGGGTGATATAGGGACATTTACACATTTCAAAAATGCCGAAATATATTAATTGCTTAATGATTAACAAATGAATCGTTAAAAATATAGATGTTTGTCTAGTAAAAAGTTTTATGTATCCTTTATTTCTAATTCCTCATTGCTTTTTCTTGATTTCCATGCTATATTACAAGTATTCTAATATTGGCAGTGAAGAGAAGAGTAGGTAGGAAGGAACAGTAAAGAGAGCCCTGATTGGTGAGAAGGGGCATGGGAGAACCTGCTGAAGATGGCCTCTGAGCCAGGCGTGCTGAATGATGAAGCAGCCCGGGAGCTCCCGTTATAGAGCTGCGGTATCATGAATATCACTTTCATTGTACCTATTGAGGTTTCTATGGTGACTTAGAAACGAATTTGGGTGGTAACACGAACATCTCGTCCCTTATAGGGAGGAGATGTTTTTTTATTATCCATATGTATGGCAAGAGGCTTATTTTTAGAATGATGTACTGCATTTTTAAGGGAGGTTTTTATTGTGCCTATTAAGATAGCAAATGGTTTGGACGCAATTAGTGAATTAAAAAAAGAAGGAATTGTCACTATTGATGAGGATAGAGCACGGACGCAAGATATTCGTCCCCTTCATATTCTTATTTTGAACTTGATGCCTATCAAAAAACCAACAGAGGTGCAGTTGCTTCGTCTTTTAGGGGATACACCGCTGCAGCTTTCGGTTGATTTTGCTCGTATCGCTTCCCGCGAATCGACACATACAGATAAGTCGTATTTAGATGAAAATTATTTAACCTTTGATGATATTAAAGATAAAAAATACGATGGATTTATTATTACTGGGGCACCGGTGGAAAAGATGGCTTATGAGGACGTAGAATATTGGCCAGAAATGTTGAAATATTTTGAATGGGCCGATACCCATGTATTTTCTACGCTCCATTTCTGCTGGGCAGCACAGGCAGGATTGTACCGAGACTATGGGGTACAGAAACGAATTCTTCCTAATAAATTATTTGGGATTTATCAGTATGGGTTAACTATGAATTATCATCCATTGCTTCGAGGCTTTGATGATCGGTATTTCATCCCCCAATCTCGTCATACGTCCATTGATGATAAAAAAGTAGATGCTACTCCAGAATTGATAGTACTATCTAGATCCAGTGAAAATGGTATTAATATTGTTACAGATCAAGAGTCTAGACGTATTTTTGTTTTAGGTCACTTTGAGTATGATCTTAGAACGTTGGAATGGGAATATCAAAGAGATAGAGAAAAGGGTCTTCCCATTCGTTTACCTGCCAATTACTATCCCTATGATGATCCACAGGAAAAACCTCGCTTTGTATGGTGTAGCTATGCCCACTTGTTTTACCATAATTGGCTGAACTTTGTATATCAGGAAACACCATATAGTTTGGATCATTTGATGCCTGTAGGGGTGCATAACCCCCTTCATCAGAAGTAAATTATGATTGCTGAGTGGTTACAGAGAGAGCCCTTCCTTTTACTAGATGGAGCTTTGGCTACGGAAATAGAAAAACGAGGATATTCTATTTCAGACCCACTATGGAGCGCAGTGGCTTTATATCGCTTTCCAGAGGTCATACAGTCTATTCATCTTTCTTATTTGCGGGCTGGTTCAGAAATTATTACAGCAGCTAGCTATCAAGCGACTGTAGAAGGTTTCATGAAAAAAGGTTTTTCAAAAAAGACATCTATAGGCCTGATGAAGAAAGCCATAGAATTAGCGGATATGGCGCGTCAGACCTATCGGTTGGAAAGTGGTGAGAACAGGCCTGTGGCTGTGGCGGCATCTATAGGTCCCTATGGCGCCTATTTAGCAGACGGATCTGAATATAAAGGGCATTATGGTAAGTCGAGGGAAGAGTTGGCGCACTTTCATCGTGAGCGAATGCATTTATTATGGGATTCACATCCCGATCTCTTGGCGTGCGAAACAATTCCATGTTTACTGGAAGCAGAAGCGATTGGAGATATCTTACCAGAGTTATCTAATGTAGAAGCTTGGATTTCTTTTTCTTGCAAGGATGGACATCATACCTGTAGTGGGGATTGGATACGAGATTGTGCGGCGGCTCTGCAGTCTGTTTCTGGGGTGGGAGCTATTGGTGTTAATTGTACTAACCCGTTATACATAGAGTCTCTCATTCGCGATATTCGTAAAGAAACAGATATCCCAGTGATTGTATATCCTAATTCTGGAGAGGTATATGACGGGGTTAAGAAATGTTGGACTGGGCATCCAGTAGACTTTTCATCCTATGGTGCTACATGGTTGGAGGCGGGAGCACGTCTTATTGGTGGATGCTGCCGAACGGGTCCTTTTCAAATCCAGCGATTGGCTGCTTTAAAATCCAGGGATAGGTTGACTGATTCAAGAAATCATTCTATATCATGAATCGGAGTCATATTAGCAGAAATATAATATGTGTGCTATCTTTTTCATGATATAATAAGGCAAAGATGTTTCTTTCATATAGTCATGGAAATGAATGAGAACCATAGTAGTATAGATGGTGAATGAAACGGGTGCTTTTACATATCATCTATTTTCTGTATTTCCTGGTTGCATCGCAAAGGAGATTATCCATGGGACAACTTCGGCGTAAAGTATATAATTATACGATTGTAGCTTTAAATAAAGAAGGAACAGCACCAGATGTGCATGTGTGCTCTTTTGCGGCGCTTCGTATCCGAGATGGAAAAGAGGTGGCCTTTTATCATTGCCCGCATTTGCCAGTGCAGGATAGAAAAGAACGAGGGCGATTGGTAGGAGAACTTAGGGATTTTATTGGGGATGACTTGGTATTGACTGGAGTCGTCAATGATATGATTCCTACTATGGAAAAATTGTACCAAGAAAATTGTGGCGCCTTTTTTACCAATGTATCTTTAGATTTATTTCCTGTAGAGGAAGAGGTGGATGGACTCCTTCCCGATGCTTCTGCTTTTAAACAGCAGGTACTTCAGTCTCATGATGACACAGATGCGTTGCATAAAGCACGAGTTATGTATGATATTTATGAAGAGGCTGCTACATTTTTATATGGATATCAGACAGGTTTTCCATACTGGGTATGTTCTCTTCCTTATGAAGAGGAACGGTATATGGCCAAACAGCTTCCTAATAAACAGAAACGATTTAAAAAAGCTTTGCTAGCTTGGCTTGTGGGATGCCATTATTTTTATTTTGGTCGAAAATGGATGAATGTATTATACCTGTTCACCTTTGGTGGTTGTCTGATATGGGCATTGATTGATTTATATCGGTTACCAGTTATGGTAGATGATGCGAATGAAAAAATAGCACTTGATACGTATCAGAGGGGACCAAAAATTGGACAGTCTGACTCTATGACATGGAGTGTACCGGAATAAAGAAATGATTTATTGCTCTTATGAATGGTGACACTAAAAAAGGATAGCACTGTATGGTAAAACATGCAGTGCTATCCTTTTTCTGTTTCATAAGGACTATTTATAGAACCATTTATTTTTTGATTCGGCATTTAGGAATTTGCTCTTCACCTAAATGCTTTAAAGCAGAAGCATTTTTACTGCAAGATAAAATATATAGGAAATCCCCAGCATGAAGACGGGTGTGAGTCTCTGGAATGAAGTTATGGCCTTGCCGTTTGATCTCTACAATGACAGTTTGTTCCATAAGAGGAATATTTTGTATTGTACAGTTTTCAAGGAGAGAGCCACTGCTCACAGGGACTTCAATAATATTTTTTTCTTCTTCGCAATCTAAGTCAGGAGAGGTTTTGAGTGATTTCTGTAAGAGCGCATCGTAGATGGGCTTTCCCTTTAACAATTCTGCTGTAATATAGGCTAGGGAAGAAGCTAGGGCTAACGCCATCAGATGATTGAAATCACCAGTCATTTCTAAAATGAGTAATGTTCCTGTAATAGGGGAACGGACGCTGGCAGCAAAGAGTGATACCATGCCGATGATAATGATTGTTGGTGTATACATAGCTGGTAACCAGGAAGCCGAAACTAGAAGATTGGCTTCTATAGCACCGATGAGAGCACCAATGACTAAGAGGGGAAGGAAAAAGCCGCCAGGTGTACCGCAACCATAACTGATGAGGGTAAATATATATTTGCCACCTAATAAAAGTAATAAAAAAGGCAATGGGTAGAAATGAATAGCCAGCTGATCCACCAATATATTTCCGCCGCCTAACACATCAGGAAGAATAAATCCCAATATACCAGCACAAAGGAGAGCAAATCCGATTTTCATCCATTGGTTTTTAAAAACAGAAGGGCGATATAAATAGTGGATGTGAAGTAAACCATAATTAAAAAAGATGCCCGCTACTCCACAGGAGATAGCAACAAGAGCTACATAGGCTAGGTAGGAAGATGGTAAAGGAATCAGATGACCAAAGGTAAAACTGGTATCATCACCGAAGAAGAATCGGGTCACAATAGTGGCTGTAATGGCAGAAGTCATGGTAGGAAGCAATACGGCACCGGAAAAATTACGATGCAGTTCTTCCAAGGCAAACATCATACCTGCCAGTGGCGCATTAAATGCGGCAGCTAAGCCGGCACTGGCACCACTGGTAATAAGATATCGTTCTTCCATGCGAGTTCTTCCTAAAAGGCGCGAACATCCCTGTCCTGCAACAGCTCCGATTTGAATGGAAGGACCTTCGCGACCTAAGGAAAGGCCAGCACCGATGCCGATGGCACCGGCTAGGATTTTGACCCAAAGAATGCGGAACCATTTCATTTTCATAGCACCTAAAATGACCCCTTTAACTTGCGGAATACCTGAACCACCAGCCATGGGGGCATAACGGCACATAGAGTAAAGAAAGCCGCTAATAATTAAAAGCAGCAAACCGTATCCCAAAAGCGGTATCCAATTGGTCTCCTGCAAGGCAGGAATCAGAATAAAGTGGTATATATATATTCGCAATGATTCTGATTGATTTAAAAGAAAACGAAACAGACAGATGGATAATCCGCCTACTAGGCCGATGATAATGCCTTCCCAAAATAACCGCAAACGGAATTGATGCCATTGATCCAAGGCTAGACAGGTTTGCCATAATTGTTTTGGGATAGAAGAATTATTTTTTAGTGTATTCATAATGGTACATGATAAGCGGTGTGGATGCTCCTTATTGTTATGAAAGAGAGAAAAGAAATGGTTTTCCTTTTTACAGGCACTTTGTAAATCCTAGTATGCAATAAAGAAGATGGGAAGAAAATAGAAGTTTTAGAATTTTATAAATCCACCTGATAGGTCAGTACAGCATCGATGGCAGAAATGGCATTTTCCCAATTGGTGATGGTGTCATTCATTTCATGTTCATAAAATTCATCATCAATATATTTCATGTTAATGCGAATATTTAAAACGGATGCACGGATACAAGCCATAGCGAATTGAGCAGCCATAATGGCATCACTGATGGCATTTTTATTTCCTTTCAAAAGTAAATTGGTGAAGCTGGGAAGCAAATCAACCATTGTTTGTGCCATTTGCTGTGGGACAGCAATTGCTTTTTTGAAAGCGTCTAGTTGTTTTTCTTGGCGCTCTGCCAGTGGTAGTGTACGAATGGTACGAAGGGTTTTCATCAGTTCTAGGAAAGAAGCCGCATCTTCATCCATGAGATCTAAAAAAATGGAACGAGCCATCTGAAACACAGCGGTATATTCCTTGGCTTTTTCGTGAAATTCTACATAATTTTTATTAGAAGCAGTTAGATGGCAAACCATTTCTGCTAGGGCACATGCCTGTGCACCTATTAATCCTGCTGCTGCACCGCCACCAGGAGCGGGAGAAGAGCTTCCTAAATCATCAAGAAATGCGTCAAGGGTTCTTGTGCGAAATGCATTATTTTCCATTGTGAGTCACCTCATACATAAAAGTAAAGAATAAAATAAAGAATGATCATGGCGTATGAACTGCATACATGGGAATAAAATGAATACGTGTAGAAATTGTCATCTATTTCTCTATAGTTTTATACCATTTAAGCTGTAGGCTATCATTATTTATTGCGGCAAATCATATGTTTATAAAAGCTGAAAATAAAAAGCACTGATCGTAGGAATCCGTTTGCCTTCACGTACGAACAGATTCGTCATTGAACCGGTGCTCTGACTTACTATTCGTATTATACAACAACCGTGTTGAGGAGAGAAGGGAAAATAAGGAAACTATATGGGATTTCAGCGCTTAGATATTCATTTATTGAATCTATCTATACCATTATCTTAAATTTTTTGAATCCAAGGCTTTAAAAAAAGGGAAATAAAAAAGTATTTGACGAAGTATTTTTCATATGCTATAATTAACAACGTCATGTGGCAGTAGGCACATGACAGTCGTATGTGGCGGGTGTGGTGAAGTGGCTAACACGGCGGATTGTGGCTCCGTTATGCGTGGGTTCGAGCCCCACCACTCGCCCCATTTTTTTTTATCTGAAACCTGAATTTTCCAATAAATATGGGGGTATCGCCAAGCGGTAAGGCAACGGACTTTGACTCCGTTATCGGTGGTTCGACTCCACCTACCCCTGCCAAAGACACACAGCAGACGTAGATATAGTTCTTAAGAGGAACATCTAAGTCTGTTTTTTATTTGTAAAAAATAAATATACGCATAGTATAATATGGAGTAATATATAGCCTACAAGTTATGATTTTATTAAGGAAAAGGGAACAGTGGATTATTTATTTCTCCTATGCATTGTGGTAAAATAAAATTGTTATCAAAGCATAGCTTTGAAAAATCTGAGACCCCAGTTGGGCACGAGAGGAGTTATGATATTCCATGAGCAGCACAGTACAGTTTTATTTAGCCATTGGTATTTTCTGTTTGACCTATGTAGGAATCATGTCAGAAAAGATTCCACGCACCATTTGTGCTATGTTTGGTGGTGGTGCGATGGTTTATTTTGGATTTGTTACCCAAGATCAGGCCATTCAGCAATTTATTGATTTTAATACCATTGGCCTTTTAGCGGGTATGATGATTTTGATTTCTGTAGTAAAAAAATCTGGCTTCTTCCGTGTACTGGCGTTATGGGCTATGAAAATGTCTAAAGGGGCGCCAAGAGAATTGCTGGTTCTTCTTTCTATTGTTACTGCAGTGGGGGCAGCAATGATTGATTCTGTTACAGCAGCTCTTCTGATTGCACCTATGACCATTTCTCTATGTCGTATGCTTCGCATGTCCCCAGTGCCTATTCTGGTTTCTGAAATTTTGATGTGCAATATCGGTGGTACTGCATTAATGATTGGTAACCCGCCAAACGTTATGATTGGTTCTGCTACACACCTGGATTTCAATGATTTCCTGATTAATTTAGCACCAGTTGTTGTTATTACCATTGCGGTTACTTTGGTTGCTATTCTCTTTATCTTTAGAAAGCAGCTTCATTCTATTCCGATGCCACAAAGTGAACTTGATAAAATCGATATTATGTCTGCCATAGAAGATCGAATGATTTTTAATCGCTCACTTACTGTTTTGGGTTTGACTATTGCTGGATTTGTCGTACATAGTACATTTGGATTGCAATCTGCGACCATTGCTTTAACTGGTGGTATTGTGGCACTTTTTGTGTGCCGTATTAGTCCAGAAGATGCTTTAAAGGAAGTCGATTTGGATACATTGATGTTCTTCATGGGCCTCTTCATTTTGGTAGGCGGCATGGAAAATGCTGGGGTTATTACTGCTATTGCCCAGCATGGTATCGCATTGGTTAATGGTGACCTTCACCTGATTACCTATTTAATTCTGTTCCTCTCTGGTATTGCCTCTGCCTTTATTGATAACATTCCCTTTACTGCTACCATGATTCCTTTGATTCATGATATGCAGGCTCTCATGAATGCTACTCATGCAGATTACATGTGGTGGGCACTAGCTACAGGTGCTTGCTTTGGTGGTAATGGAACCATGATCGGTGCATCTCCAAACGTTATCATGGTGGCTATCGCAGCCAAAGAAGGATTTAATATTTCCTTTGGCACTTTTATGAAATGGTGTTTCCCATTAATGATTCTGTCTCTTATTGTATCAGCTGGTTATATTGAAGTCAGATACTTCATGTTAGGATTCTAATACATAGTCTTAGTACATATGAATAAAAGGTCATCCTGTAAAGCGGATGGCCTTTTGTTGTGCCTAATCATATACGATTTCTTATTTTATGAATATAGTGATATCTACAGTAAAAATTAAAAGTATAAAATATATTTTCCAGTCCATTGTAGGTATCTTTTTACAACGCCCAGTAAAGATAAAAGAAGGGTTATTTATTGGAAATGAAATAAGCATATCTAAAAGCGTATATTTATTTTCCATAGGAGTGTCATATTTTTGAAATAAATATTTGACATTTGTGCTAATTAGGTATACTATAAGTGAAGAAATTTGAAATTAAGTGTACATTTCAAACGATCTTATCTTCATTGTTTTAGGAGGACATGATGGACACAAGAGAAAATGCATATGTATTATGGTTCGATGAACTGCACAGAAAGGATGTCAATCTGGTAGGAGGCAAGTCTTCTTCTCTGGGTGAATTGACCACCTCTACCGGTGTACCGGTCCCGTATGGTTATGCTACCACGGCTCATGCTTACCGTTATTTCATGGAAACTACAGGACAGAATAAAAAGATTCATGAACTGCTTCAGGGTCTTAATGATGTAGAAGATTCTGTAGAACTCCATGATGTATGCACTAAGATTCGCGAAAGCATTGTTTCTGCAGAAATGCCAGAAGACTTAGCTAAAGCTATTGGCGATGCTTACGAAGAACTGTCTAAGAAAGTAAACGAAGAAAATCCTTATGTAGCTGTTCGTTCTTCTGCAACGGCAGAAGATTTGCCAGATGCTTCCTTTGCTGGTCAGCAGGATACATATCTCAATGTCACTGGTCGCGACATGGTTATTCGTAAAGTAAAAGAATGCTATGCTTCTACTTTCACTGATCGTGCTGTATATTACAGAGCTAAGAAAAACTTCGATCATGAAAATGTAGCTCTGTCCGCAGCTGTACAAATGATGGCTGACTCTAAAGTGGCGG
>DJPC01000121.1 GCA_002439665.1 Dialister sp. UBA6422 | reverse complement strand
AAAGAAATGCTCTCTAGTCTGTAAGCATAGAATCGGAATAAAAAACAAACCCACCAAACCGCGGAACAAGGTCATTTCTCCCGAAGGCATAGTAGGCAACCATTTCGCACAAGCTGACATAAACGCAAAAGACAGCGAAGCCAGAAGAGTCGCTATGACTCCCATGACAATGCTGTTCTTACTGCGCTTTTTGGATTTGAAAGCCATTTGTAGTCGTTTCCATGGCTGATAATTGACAGGATTCTTTTTCATATCTTCTCCATTACTTATTTTTATTTTATGTTTTGCTGTATTATTTTAATCTTATTCTTTTATATTTTCAACAAACAAAAATAACAATATGTATGGTAATGAAGAAAAATGGAAAAGTGCATGGAACTCGCAGATGGTTTTGAATCACTTCGTGGGTGCTCAAGAATCCCCTTTGGGAAATTTTCCTTGCCATTGGTTTTAAAAGATAAAGGGTAACTTCTATCTCAAAACCCATGAATACCCAAGCTAACAATAACCAATTAGGGCTGAAATTTATATCCCACACCCCAAACGGTTAAAATGTGATGCGGATGAGCAGGATCGATTTCTACGGCGTCACGAATGCGATTGATATGGACAGGAACGGTAGCCGTATTCCCCAAGGAATCCATACCCCAGATACGGGTATAAAGAGACTCTCTGCTATAGACGATATCGGCATGTATCATAAGAAATTCCAGAAGTTTAAATTCCTTATTAGGTAATATCTTTTCTTCTCCCCGTACAAAGACACGATGAGTCTTGGGCTCTAAGGAAATATCTCCCAAAGTGATTTTCTGTGCTTCATTGGCCGTACCTTTGAGCCGTTCATATTGTGCTAGCTGCGATTTCACTTTAGCCACCAATACACTGGGAGAAAAAGGCTTGGCAATATATTCATCGGCACCAAAGCCCAATCCTCGGATCTGGTCAATATCTCCCTGTTTGGCAGTGACCATAATGATAGGAATATCGATCTGGTCTCTTAATTTACGGCAGATCGTAAACCCATCCATCCCAGGAAGCATCACGTCCAATAGAATCAAATCGTAGGAGCCTGTCCTTGCTTCCTCTAATCCACCAATCCCATCACTTTCTATGGCGACTTCATAACCACTCACTTCTAAATAGTCTTTTTCTATGGATGCAATATCAGCATCATCTTCAATCAATAATATCCGTTTAGTCATTGTTTTTCCCTTTCCATAGAATCATAACCTCTAGACCGTGGGGCGTGCAGTTTTTAATTTCTACTGCCCCGTGCATAAGACCAGCTGCCTGATGAACAATGGCAAGACCTAAACCGCTCCCATTATCCGTTTGGCTTCTGGCTTTATCAGTCCGATAAAAAGGTTCTAAAAGACGTCCCAATTCTTTTTCCGGTACACCAGGACCATCATCACATACCTTAAGTACCACACCATGGCCCTTCCGATAGAAATCTACAGTAATATGTACTTTTGGTGTGACTTTATACTTGATGCTATTGGATACCAGATTTTCTATGATCCGTGATAGGAGCAAAGAATTCCCCCAAAGCTTGATCCCTTTTTCTATATGAAATTCAAAAACAGCTCCCATCTTTTCCCCATTCACCTGGCTATCTTCTATGAACCCATCAATCATAGCGCTCGCATTCATCATTCCCATGGGTAAGACTTTTTCTCCCACATCCATTTTTGTCAAAAGAAGAAGCTGATCAATCAGTCTTTCTAGCACATCGGCTTTCCTTTGAATCACCTGAAGATACTTTTCCTGCTTCTCTGGTGTATTGGCCACATGATCTAACAGGCCTTCCACATAGGCTTTGATGGACGTCAGTGGCGTACGTATATCATGGGAAATACTAGCAATCAGTTCTTTCCGATGTTCTTCATCAGCTTCCCTTTGAGCTAAAGACTGCTTCAATTTACGACACATCAAATTAAAAGCATCCATCGACGGGGTGAATTCATCATGTCTAGCATAATGAAGTTTCACATCTAGATTTCCTTCTCTGATGGATTCTGCCCCTCTTTGTAACTCTTCTAGAGGATTTAGGATCCGATTCATCAAAAACCGAGAAAGTAAGTAACTGGTTAGAACAATAAAAATCACTAAAGAAATGCCGATAAAGCGATTGATATTTCTAAAAGCTTTTTCAAAAGCCGCATCACTATATCCCATAGCTGGCCTATCAGCTAGCACATATAGGGCATAGGATTTCCCATGAATGGGATGGGTTGTCACAAACTGATATTTCCCTTCGTAAGTCATACTGTATGTATGATCCTTCATTTGACTTTCTAGATTTCCTTCTACCCTTTGCTTAAGTTTTCTCACATCTCTACCAATATTTTCATTTCCATATTGATAAAGAGGCCTTCCATCTTGATACAAAATAACATAAGTCTGCATGGGATCAATCATTTCTATAACCCACTGAAATTTTCCTATGGATTCCCCATGATTTAAACCATGAAAGAGACATGTCTTAATCACTTGAGAGGCTACATTAAACTGAAAACTGCTTTCCGCCATGATATGATTTCCACTTTTGGCATACAGATATAAACCAGTAAAACAAGATAGCATAACAAAAAAAGTCATAAGCACAGGGAAAATACATACGGCTATATGAGATAAAATCAAACTCTTCTTGATATTCATCCAATCACATCCTCTATAGACCTAATTGCTAAACCAATCACTAAAAAATATCATAGACAGAAACATTTCCCTATGCAACTCTCCCCTTTGAGTATTTATAATTTCTTTAACAATCCCTATAAATTCCTTCATGACCTTCTGCTAAAGTATAGGCATAAAAATTATGTTATATTCCGCTTTAGTTTTGGAGGAATCTTATGCAATCTTTTGCCAGGAAACATCCTTACCTTACTTTATTTTTCTTTTCCTTATTTTTGTACCTCATAGGAAACAATCTACTCCCTATCACAGATACAGCTGAATCAAACTATGCAGAAACTGCCAGAGAAATGGTCATATCTGGCGACTATATATCACCTCAGATTTATGGTAATTATTGGTATGATAAACCCATTTTTTATTATTGGGAATTGGCTCTTTCTTTTTATCTATTTGGCTTTAATGAAATGGCTGCTCGCCTACCTGCGGCCATATTGGGAATTTTTTCTCTTCTCTTTACCTATTGGTTTGCCCGCCATGTATATGGTGAAAAAGTGGGATGGCTCTCTTCCATCATTCTAGGGACTTCTCTTGAATTTTGGTTATTATCTAAAGCGGTTATCACCGATTCCACACTATTTCTTTTCATGAGCGGTGCCATCGCTTCCTTTTATTTAGGCTATGCAGAAAGCAGAAAATATTACTGGCTTTGTTATATATTCGCTGCCCTGGCCACTTTGACAAAAGGCCCTATAGGTTTGCTCATTCCAGGATTAGCCGCTATCCTCTTCCTAGTTTACAATAAAGACCTTAAAGAAATCAAAAAAGTACATCTATGTCGAGGTCTCTTACTTTTTGCTGTACTATGTGGCAGTTGGTATGGCCTCATGTGCTACCTCCATGGCAGTCAATTTCTGCTCAATTTCCTCGGAGTCCATAACTTCCTTCGTGCCACGGTGGCAGAACATCCGTCCCATAACAAATGGTATTTTTATATTCTAATATATATCATTGGATTTACACCTTGGAGTTTGACACTCCCCTATTCGGTTTATAAAAGATGGAAAGACAAAAAGCTTGACTTTCGTTCGGCCAATCCGTGCACTCAACTTCTTCTAATCTATGCTATCACTGTCAATGTATTTTTTCAGTGCATTGCCACAAAGTACACCACCTATACATTTCCTGGTTTATTTTCCCTAGCCATCCTAACAGCTCTCATATACCAATCATGGCAGATTCGGCTAGAAAAAATAGCTTTAGGCGCTATGGCTCTATATACAGTATCCACTTTGTTCTTAGCACCTTCTATCATGCTATCTCGCTCTGGAAAAGAGGTCGGCATAGCCCTGAAACAAATGGATACCTCCCATACACCTATTGTATTTTTACACGACTATCGCACATCAGCTGTATTCTACAGTGGCAAAATCATGTATCGAGGAGAAAAGGCCCAACAAATAGAAAAAATGAAACCAGGTACACTTTCTTGGAATGCCAAAAATGTAATGCCCTTCATGGCTGAAGAAGATCTTATGGATCACAAAAATACCATTCTCATTGTGGATAAAGAGAAAGAAAAATCATCTATCGCCGCTTACCTAGACGATCAAAATGCTTATGAAGTACATATTCCTGGAAATTATACATTATGGGTCACAAAAGGATAATCCTCCATGATGATATGGTATAGGGTGATTGCTTATCAGTCAGCATTCATTAACAGGATATATATGTGTGATATCATCAGATGTTACCATGTCTACTGACCACTACCCACGGATGACCTTTAAAATTTCCCCTTTACAACCATATAAAAATGGAGTACACTATAAGCGTCATTTTTATGGCGGTGTAGCCAAGCGCTAAGGCATGGGGCCTGCAAGCCCCTTATCCCCGTGTTCAACTCCGGGCACCGCCTCCAAAAAATTAAGCCCTAGACGATATATTTCCATCGTCTAGGGCTTTTATATTACAGAAATACTAAGACTTGCCAGCGCTTATAAGAAACTAGTTATCCTTTACTCGCGGCCTATAAAAATATATAAAAATAACTAGGACATCATCCACTTTGTTTGATGATAACCTCAATAAGAAGTATTGGGGCGCCTTCAAATGGTATACGCCCCAATGCCATTTCTCACTCTTAACTCCTAATTATTTTTTAGGTACTGGACCATATTTATTCTTCTTATTCTGCCCTGGAAAAAAGGCCAAGGCTATAATAGCAATCATAAAAATCACAGCAATCACACGGGTAGCCATGAGTTGAGAGCCTAGATATTCTCCGCCCAATTGATTAATGGCAAATAAAATGACAAAAAATATCCAATAATAAATATGAGAAAGTCCCATATCTGACATACGACGCATCCCAAGACTAATGAGGGAAATAAAACATAGTGTGCCTAATACCAAAAATGACAGGATATACCCATTCAGATCTCCTACGAATAATTCCGGTCTAAGGCAAGTAAAGCCAAAAAGAATGGCAGCAGGAATTCCCACCAATAACATTTTAGGAATATAGGACTTCCGGCTGATTCTACCTACAGGGTCAAAAAATGTAGAAAAAATACGCCCCAATGGTCCTTTTTGTTGTTCTTTCTCTGCTGCTTCTATAGCTTGATTATCAGAAAGAACTTTAATACTTTCACTATCCATCAAAGCTGCTGTAAGAACAGACTCCCCTTTTTCCGGTTTAGTCACAAAAATAGCTGTCACAGTATCTGCAAAAATATCAAGATTGGTAGAGGTTTGTGGATGCCCTGCCTCTTTAGACAACGTATCTATGAAATGATTCCTTTCCTTAGAAGAAAGTTCCACATAAATTGCAACAACTTTTTTCTGATACATACATATTCCGATAGGAGACACCGATACACCATAAAATGATACATTTCCATCCCCTTCAGAAAGAGAATAAAAGGATGTACCATGATCTTCATCCACCCGTTCTTCTGTCACCGTATAATGATGAGAGATAGACTTCAAGGTATCCCCTAATCTTATATCCCCCACTCTACGAGGCTTTCTCCGTTTACTCCCTATGACCGCTTTATCTGCACTTTCTCTAATATCAGGAATATCAAAATTCATTGCCATCATATTCACCTATTTTCTAAAAATTTATTTCTATTATACCCTGTTATAGACAAGAAATAAAATGAGAAATAGCATAAAAAAAAGACCCCCAAAAAGGAGTCCTTTCTTTTATATTAGTCCACCAAAGCAATAATAACCTGTGGAGCATTATCGCCAAGACGGCCATCCAGTTTTACGATGCGAGTATATCCACCATTACGTTCGGTGTATTTCTTTGCAATTTCGTCAAACAGTTTCTTTGTAACAGCTTTATCCATAACATAAGCTTCAGCCTGACGACGAGCATGGAGATCGCCTCTCTTAGCGAGAGAAATCATCTTATCTGCTACGTGGCGAAGTTCCTTGGCCTTAGCTTCAGTGGTGGTGATGCGGCCATGCTGGAAAAGAGCGGTTACGAGACTGCGCAGCAATGCTTTACGTGCACCGCTGACTCTTCTCAATCTACTACGAGCCATTTCTTTCCTCCTATTAACTATATCAAACCTTAGTCTTCTTTCAAATGAAGTCCCCGGCCTTGAAAATTAGCCAGTTTTTCTTTGATTTCATCTACAGATTTTTTACCAAGGTTGCGTACACGGGTCAATTCATCTTCTGTCTTATCCATCAGTTCACCGAGAGTATTAATCTCTGCTCTCTTTAGACAATTATATGCACGAACGGATAATTCCAATTCATCGATCGGCATTTCACGAATCTTAGAAATACCATCATCTGCATCCACATCATTATCATTCATATCTTTGCTATCTAAGTCGCCTTCATTATCGTTAGCCTGTGGCTTACCGATCTTTTTGAAGTTTTCAAAGCAACTGATAAGAATGTTAGCTGCTGTAGAAACAGCATCGTCTGCATTGACAGAACCATCTGTATCCAGTTCTAATGTCAGTTTATCGTAGTCCATTTCATTGCCGACACGAGTATCGCTGACATTATAATTGCATTTAATGACAGGAGAATAAATGGAGTCGATCGGAATAACGCCGATGACGTCATCCTCTCTTTTGTTCTTTGTGAAAGGAACATAACCATGTCCACGATTGATGGTCATTTCCATGCCCAAGTGAGCATCGGAATCCAATGTGCAAATGGCAAGATCCTTGTTGAGAACATCAATTTCTGCTGGAAGTTTCATATCCCCAGCATAGAAAATACCTTCTTTAGTGATATCGATTCTGACAGTAATCGGGAAGGTTGCTTCGTCGTGTGCCATGAAGCGAATCTTCTTTAGATTCAGAATCATATCTGTTACATCTTCTCTGACGCCGTTAATGGTGGAAAATTCATGAAGCACGCCGTCGATTTTGATAGACGTAATAGCCACACCGTCTAAAGATGAAAGCAACACGCGTCTCAGGCTGTTTCCCAAAGTGATGCCATAACCTCTTTCGAGAGGTTCGCATTCAAACTTACCATGACGCTTGTCATCACTGAGTTCCACAGTCTTAATTGTGAAGCTTGTATTTTCGATCATCCGAAAGTCCTCCTTCTGCGCCTACCAGCGCCAAAATGATACGCAAAGGGATTATCCTTATACTCTTCTGCGTTTCGGAGGACGGCAGCCATTATGCGGAATTGGGGTGACGTCCTTAATGCTGCTGACTTCGATGCCTGCTGCCTGCAGTGCACGAATAGCTGCTTCACGGCCTGCGCCTGGTCCTTTAACAAAGACATCAGCCTGACGCATGCCCTGATCAATTGCTACTTTAGCAGCCTGTTCAGCTGCCATCTGTGCTGCGAATGGTGTGCTCTTACGAGAACCTTTGAATCCGAGTCCGCCTGCAGATGCCCAAGCAATGGTATTGCCATTGGAATCAGTAATCGTTACAATCGTATTGTTGAAAGTAGAACGAATATGAGCTGCACCGGATTCTACATGTTTTCTTTCTTTTCTTTTTGCTTTACTTTTTACCGTAGCCATGTTATCCCTCCTTCAACATTATTTCTTAGTCGCAGTCTTCTTGCCTGCGATTGTTTTCTTCGGACCTTTACGGGTACGAGCATTGGTCTTTGTGCGCTGTCCACGAACTGGCAGTCCTTCACGATGACGTCTGCCTCTGTAAGAACCGATTTCAACCAGACGTTTAATGTTGAGGGATTCTTCTCTACGGAGATCACCTTCGACTTTATAGTCAGCGAGAACGCTGCGGATTTTTGCAACGTCATCTTCAGTCAGATCTCTTACACGAATGTCAGGATCAATTCCTGCTTTGCTTAAAATGTTTTTGGAAAGAGTGGGGCCAATTCCATAAATATAAGTTAAGCCGATCTCAACGCGCTTATCTCTTGGTAAGTCTACACCAGCTATACGTGCCATCTACTCTTTAACCTCCTTTTAATTAACCTTGTCTCTGCTTATGTTTCGGATTTTCACAAATGACCAT
>DJPC01000004.1:17821-23347 GCA_002439665.1 Dialister sp. UBA6422 | reverse complement strand
TCATTAATTCACTTCTTTCAGTACTAAGAAACTAAATGAACGATTGTTGTTGGTTGTTAGTTGTTGGTTGTCTAGCTCCAAACAACTAACAACCAATAACTAACAACAATGAGTGCAAAGGTATTTTCAGGATTGCTCGTATTTCTATGCATTTGATTTCCAAAATTTCACTGCATATACTGAGTAAATATCGAGC
This sequence comes from Dialister sp. UBA6422, assembly GCA_002439665.1. GTDB lineage: Bacteria > Bacillota > Negativicutes > Veillonellales > Dialisteraceae > Dialister. The sequence continues at coordinate 23,151 of DJPC01000004.1, read as the reverse complement.
GTATGAATTATTGACCAGCCACTAAATTACTTTTGATCTTGTATTTCAAAAAGGACAGGATTCCCTGTATTTGATAATCCCATAAAAAAAGAAGACATATGACTTCTCATCACATGTCTTCTCAAGTGTATTTCATGTGTTCTATTAGAATACTTCTTTCAGAACAATGGTCTGTTCACGGCTTGGGCCAACGGAAACGATTCCAATCGGTACACCAATGAGTTTAGAAATACCATCCAAGTATTCTTTGCACAAAGCCGGCAATTCATCATAGTTTCTGATATCAGAAATCTTTTCTTTCCACCCTTTGAATGTTTTGTATACAGGAGTGATCTTTTCCAGGAAATTCAGATCTGCCGGATATTCTTCCACTTCTTTGCCATCATATTCATAGCCTACGCAGACTTTAATTTCTTCCATATCATCTAAAATATCCAGACGTGTAATAGCCAGATAGTCAAAGGAATTAAGTTCTGCTGCATAACGAACAGCTCTAGTATCCAACCAACCAATACGACGAGGACGACCAGTTACAGTACCAAATTCATGGGCGGTGTTTCTCAGATAATCACCAGTTTCATCCAACAGTTCTGTAGGGAATGGTCCCTGACCGACGCGAGTGCTATATGCTTTCACTACGCCGAAAATATTCTGCATGTTATGAGGTCCGATACCAGCACCAATACAAGCACCACCAGCGGTTGGATGGGAAGAAGTAACAAATGGATATGTACCATTATCACAGTCCAACATAGAAGCCTGCGCGCCTTCAAAAAGAACATTCTTTCCTTCTTTAACCAATTTCTGAACCGTGTAATTGGTATCCTTCACATAAGGACGAAGTTTTTCTGCATAACCCAGGTAATCATCTAGCATCTTTTCATAATCGAAGCCTTCCATTCCATAGAGTTTTTCCAGCAGCATATTTTTCTGTTCTACGTTATATTTCAATTTTTCAGCAAAAGTTTCTTTATCCATCAAGTCGCACATGCGGATCCCGATACGATTGATTTTATCTGCATAGCATGGTCCAATACCATTCTTGGTGGTACCAATTTTACGGCTACCTTTTCTGGATTCTTCTGCTTCATCGAGACGAATGTGGTAAGGGAATACAACTTGTGCACGGGTAGAAATCTGGAGATGTTTAGCATCAATACCCTGTTCTTCTAGTCTTTCCATTTCTTCCAAAAGGCTTTTGGGATCAACCACTACGCCAGTGCCGATAATACATACAGTGCCTGGATACATGATACCGCTTGGCATCAGACGAAGCGGATAGGCTTTACCTCCAGTAACGACCGTATGCCCTGCGTTATTTCCGCCTTGGGAACGAACGACTACGTCTGCTTTCGCAGCAAGATAGTCTACGATCTTACCTTTACCTTCATCGCCCCACTGGGCGCCAATTACCATTGCTGTTGCCATGATTCATTCTTCCTTCCTGTGACGGAATCTTTTCCTACCATGCTGCACATGGGGAAAGCAAAATCTGTACGTCAATTTTCGCACAAAGTACGGTTATATTATACCATATGGAAAAAGCAGTGAGAAGTTAGAAATGACAATGCCTTGCAAAACCCAAAGCGTTTCAATGGTTCTTTAAAAAGCCACAACGAACTGAAATGATAGTATGTCTGTTACTTGTAAACTTACATATCTTACTGCAAACTAAAAGTAGAATAAAATAGTAGGAATAATAAGTATAATCTTTTGAGGCAATTTGATACCAACTTCCATATTTGATACAATATGTATGCCTATAAAAAATAGAAAGATGCAAATGAATCATATTTACTTTAAAGTGAGGTAGACTATGTTTTTACATGAAATTATGAGAGGGGCTGACCCATCCCATTTGGCTTTTGCCGGTGAAGCCACTGTGACCTACGGTGAATTAGAAAAACATATACAGCAATATAGAAATACGCTATATGCCATGGGAATTCGCAAAGGGGATCGGGTCGCTTTATACTCTGCAAACCGAGCAGAATTTGTATATGTTTTTATGGCTGTTATTAGCTTAGGTGCTATTATTATTCCTGTGAACAATTCTTTAGTGGATAGAGAAGTGGATTATATTTTAAAAGATGCCACGGCTTCTCTCTTAGTCACAGACACCCCACTTGAAGTTTCTATAAAATCCATAGACATTCATGATCTGGACTATGAAGCCCAACAAGAAAAAGCCCCAAAAGCTCCTCCTTTCCCAGAAGATCTGACAGAGGATAATGTGTGTGCTCTAGTGTATACCTCTGGCACTACTGGAAGCCCTAAGGGAGCTATGTTGTCCCATAAAAATCTCATTCGCAATGTAGAACAATTCACAGCGCGCATTATTTTTAAACCGGAAGACAAAGTACTATGTGTACTTCCTATGTTCCATTGTTATGGGATGACTACCGTTGTTCATGGCAGTCTATATGCCCATTCTACCATGGTCATCCTCCGTTCTAGAAGTCCATCAGAAATTATCAATACCATAGTAAAATACGGAATCACCATTGCTATTATGGTTCCGCCTATGTACAACTTACTAGCCCGCAAGGGAGAACCCTCTTTAATGAAGACAGTTCACACCTTTATTTCTGGAGGTGCTTCCATTCCGCAGCCTGTAGCTCAAGCCTTCTTTATGCGCTATAAGCACCCTGTACAAGAAGGATATGGACTCACCGAAGCATCCCCTGTAGTTTGTGTCCTGCCTACTGCCAAGCCAAAATATCTCACCAGTGGTCCCACCATTCCTGGTGTAGAAGCCAAAATTGTGACAGAAAATGATGGACCCTATATAGCTGGTACAGTAGGAGAACTCCTTGTGCGCGGTGACAACGTGATGAAAGGCTATTGGAATAAGCCAGAGGAAACCAAAAAGGTTTTGACAGAAGATGGTTGGCTTCATACAGGCGATTTGGCTTACATGGATGAAGACCGCTACATTTATATTGTAGATCGTCTCAAAGATTTGATTATTGTAAATGGAGAAAACATCTATCCAGGTGAAGTGGAAGATTGCATTTATGAAATAGAAGGGGTCGGCGAATGTGCGGTAGTAGGTCATCCAGATCCTCTTCGCGGCCAGGCTGTATGGGCCTATGTGGTCATGAAAGATGGCTACGAATTTGACGAAACCAAAATTCGCAAGTACATGTCACAAAACATTGCCAGTTATAAGATTCCAAAGCGCTTCATTCCTATGGATGCCTTGCCGAAAAATGCCACAGGGAAAATTCTGAAACGAGCACTTAGAGATAATTAATGATTGTCCTTCGAAGGATTCCAAACATACAACCAAAGCACTAAAAGCCGCACCATATATGATTTTAATCTGATGCTATAGGATGACTGGTAAAAAGGCCCATGAAAGGTCCTTGTCACCAGTCATCTTTCATTATGCTATAATGAAAGCCTAAGCTCAGTTTATCTTTCATTGTATTAAGAAGGTATACCTATGAAACGTTCTTCCCCTACTGAAGCTGACCAGATTCGCATCTTACATCACAAATATGAACTATCAGAAGAGACTGCTCTATCTCTGATAAAAGCAGGCTACCGATGGATAGACTTAGATAAGGCAGCTCTTCTATCTTGCCTTTCTAAAATTTCCATTGAAACTATCCTTACCATGCGAAAAGATGATCCTTGGGGAATCATCGAAAAGAAATTATCTCTTACTCCAGCACTCTACCACCAGCGTCTTATAGAATACCGTGCTCGCCGTATGCATCGCTTTTATGGCATAGAAGAAAAAAGAGTGAGGGCTCTTTTGGAAGAAGGCTATCCCATGCATTGGATTCGTCTTTCTTATTTGCTAGAACAGCATACAGGAGTCTCCGTAGAGACAATAATTCATCAAAGAAAAAAATCTGAAAAATGGAAGCCCTGGGCCCAAAAGCATCTTCGCGTAGCTCCAGAAGACTTTACAACATGGATTGCAGAAACCAGAAATCCCAGCTTGCCCCGCAAAAGCTAGTCTATTTATTTTAGTGATTTGAATACAGTAAGTATATAAATAAATCGAGGTGTATGTGTATGATTCACAACTTCATATATCACAATCCCACCAAAGTCTATTTTGGTAATGGGGAGCTTATTCATTTGCACGAAGAACTCCCTCGATTGGGTGAGCGTGTTCTTCTTGTATATGGCGGCGGTTCTATTAAGGAAAATGGCCTATATGATAAAGTCATTGAAGAAATCCACCAATCTGGAGTAGAAGGATATGAATTATCTGGTATCAAAGCCAACCCAGAAATCGATCCAGTCCGTCAAGGCGTATTATTGTGTCGCCAAGCTGATATTGATGTGATTATTGCTGTAGGCGGTGGCAGCGTACTCGATACCGCCAAAGCCATTGCTGGTAGCGTATACTATCAAGACGACCCCTGGGAATTGATTTCCCATAGAGCCCAAATCCAAAAAGCATTACCTATTATTGCTATACCCACGATGGCAGCTACTGGATCTGAAATGAATAGCTGCGCTGTCATTACCAATCCTAATACACAGGAAAAATATGGCTGGACCACCCCATTACTTCGTCCTAAAATAGCTTTCCTATGTCCGGAAAATACTTATACAGTGCCTTCCTTCCAAACAGCCTGCGGCAGTGCAGATATCTTATCTCATCTTATGGAAGTGTATTTTAACCAAGAAAAAGGATTCGCTGCTACCGATGGCTTTATGGAAGCTATGATGAGATCGGTCATACACTATGCTCCTATCGCCATGGAAAATGGAAATAATGAAGAAGCCCGGGCCAATTTACTTTGGACATCTTCCTGGGCCATCAATGATTATATTGATGCTGGCCATTCGGTCAGCTGGATATGTCATGGCATAGAGCATGAATTATCGGCTCTCTATGGCATCACCCACGGACTAGGGCTAGCCATTATTACACCAGCTTTCCTGACCTATGTACTTAATGAAAACACCGCTCCTAAAATCGCCCAATTTGCCATAAATGTAATGGGAGTAAAACCAAAGAAACGGACCCAGATGGAAATTGCGAAAAAGGGAATTAAAAGATTATCGAGATTTTTAACAAAAGAATTGCACTTACCGGCTCACCTATCAGATGTTCATATCGATGATACCTTCTTTGAAGAAATGGCACATAAGACGATCCTCTGGAAAGGCGGAGAAGATGGCATCCTCCATGGATTTGTAAATCTTTCGGAAGATGATTTGATAGAAATTTATAAATTGGCCCTATAATATCGTTTTATATGATTGCCAGTTATATATTTACTTATGGTATTATAGCTGACTAAAATCCATCAATGAATAAATGAATAGATTATGAATTAAAGCAAAAAGGATTTTGAGAA
>DJPC01000004.1:5723-17816 GCA_002439665.1 Dialister sp. UBA6422 | reverse complement strand
TTCTCAAAATCCTTTTTGCTTTAGAAAAGTAATAGCGGAATCATTTAAGATTTGCAAAGTTTGATAATTCTATCTAGCACATCTTCTCTTGGTCCTTTGTTGACCACAGTGGCATCAGCACTTTCTCTATATAGCGTAATTCGTTCATTATAGAGTTCATACACCCGTTCTGCCCCTTTGGCCAAAAGAGGACGTGTGCCCACTTCCACATCGGTGATAATATCATCAGGATGACGATCGATGAATACAATCATACCTGACTGTTTTAAATGTTCTATATTGATCCCTCGTTTGACCACTCCACCACCAGTAGCAATAATGAGCTCATTTTTCTTAGATAAATCAAAAATAGCTCGTTCCTCTGCATCACGAAAATAATCTTCGCCAATGGTGAAAAGTTCCTTTATCGTTTTTCCTTCTTTTTCCTCCAAATAGGTGTCAGCATCAATAAAAGTTTTCCCTAAAGTTTGTGATAAAAGCTTACCAAAGGTACTCTTCCCGCTGCCAGGCATACCTATCAATATGATATTATTCATACTGCTCTCCTTACTATACTCCAAAGGAAACAAAATAGACGAATGGCTAATGACTAGCTGCCATATCCTTTACTATTTCCATGACTACATTTTCTTCTACTTTCCTACCCATCCAGATTTCTTCAGCAGCCATGGCTTGCATAACTAGCATGTACATACCATTTTCCTTATCTGCCTTGCTTGCATTTTGAAGAAGTTTTGTCTCTTCTGGATTATAAATGATATCAATGACCTTTTCAAAAGATCTTGCTTTCACTTCTGAAATAGGGGATACCCCTACTTTCGGATACATCCCTACTGGAGTGGTATTGACCAAAAGATATTCTGACGACTGCTTTTCAAAAGTAACATAATCCACTATATGGACTTTTCTTCTTTTTGCAAAAGAAAGAAAATCCTCTGGTATCCTGTCTGGATGACGACTCACTACAGTAATATATAAAGCCCCTTCATCAAAAAGAGATTGAATGACAGCCCGAGAAGCCCCACCATGTCCTAGCACAGCCACTGGCTTTTCTTTCACATGGGCTTTAATTTTTCCAACTGTCCGTTTAAAGCCAATATAATCCGTATTGAATCCCTTAAGTTTGCCATGAATCTTAGCAATGGTATTGACGGCTCCAATGGTTCTGGCTTCTTCAGATACCTCATCCAAAAAAGGAATTACATCCAATTTATAAGGAATGGTTACATTAAGTCCATCATATTCTTGTAGCACCTGACATAGCTGCGATGAAAACTTCTCTTTGGGGATTTCAATCAAATCGTAGGTATTACTCCAACCCTCTTTTTGAAATAGCAATTCATGTATCTTAGGGGATAAGCTATGTCCTAGCACTTCCCCAATGAGGCCAAATTTCATTGATTTTCCTCCACTACTGACGAAAAAGATGATTCCCATATATAGGAAAAGGTGATCTAATTTCCAATCACCCATCACCAAATGCTATTTTTTACATGATGGATAATTGCCTAAAATTTTGAAGTAGGTACACATGGAAGAAAGTCCGCGAAGCGTTTGCATATTCGCTGGGTCATTGAGTGTGCCCATTACATCAATATGGAAAAAATATTCAAAAGGCCGTCCCTCCATAGGGCGAGATTCCAAGTGAGTCATATTCATGCCACCATAGAAAAAATAGCCCAGCACATGATACAAAGCACCTGGTTCATGCTTTACAGAGACCACCAAAGTAATTTTATCTGCTGTCCCAGCGATTTCCATCTTCGGCCCAATAATAAAAAAGCGCGTATAGTTGCTAGCGTTAAAGAAAATATTTTCTTTTAATACCTCTAGCCCATACAGGCGCGCTGCTGTTTTGCTAGCCACAGCGGCTTGGTTTTTCTTACCATCTTCAGCCACCTTTTCTGCACTACGGGAGGTAGAAAAATAAGGTTCAAGTTTCCAATCCCTATGTTCATGAAAGAAAGAACGGCACTGGGCAAATCCCTGGGGATGAGAATAAACGGTATCGATGTCCTCTATGGTAGCTCCTGGCACACCTAAAAGATTATGCTCGATTTTAACTATCTGCTCGCCCACCACAGCACAATCATATTTTTGAATCAAATCATACACTTCTGTAATACCGCCAGTAGAAGAATTTTCAATAGGCATGACTCCATAATCAATGGTACCATTTTTAACCGCCTGTACTACATCTTCAAAGAGAGGAAAATAAGTTTCCTCTCTTTTCTGGTCTCCAAATTGTTGCTCCATAGCTTCATAGGTATAAGATCCCTTGGCCCCATAGCAACCAACTTTTAAAATTTTATCATCCATACTTCAGACCTCTTTTTTACAATTGATGGATAGCATGCATGCGCTCTCATGTCATGCATACAACTGGTACACTAGGCATTTCAAATGCCACTGACTAACATAGCATCTAAAATAACTAGCGCTGCTGCATTTTCAATAACTGGAATCGCTCTTGGCACAATGCATGGATCATGACGGCCCCGCACAGAAAGAAGCGTGTTTTCTTTACTAGAAATATTGACAGTATACTGCTCTTTACCGATAGAAGGCGTGGGCTTCACGGCTAAGCGAAAAATGACCGGACTTCCGCTAGAGATACCGCCTAAAATACCACCATTCTGATTGGTTGTAGCGACTACTTTTTCGTTGATATACTCCATGGGATCATTGGCTTCTGACCCCTTCAAAGAAGCCATGCCAAAACCTTCTCCGAATTCTATGCCCTTAACAGCTGGCACAGAAAACATCATATGCGCCAATTCACTTTCCAAAGAATCAAAAAATGGATCTCCCAAACCGGTAGGAAGCCCCATGACCATACACTCTACAATTCCCCCTACAGAATCCCCTTCATTCTTCGCCTGTAAGATTTCTTCTTCCATTTTCTTACCAGCATCAGAAGTCAAAACAGGAAGTTTCTGCGCTCTCAATCTATCAAAAGTTTCCCTTGTTTCTCCCATAGGATTAAATTTTCGATCTGAGATTCCATGGATTTCTGTAACATGAGAAGCTATGTAAATTCCCTTTTTCTCCAGCACTTGCCGTGCAATAGCCCCTGCAAAAGTCAATGGCGCAGTGATACGACCAGAAAAATGACCCCCACCACGATAATCGTTGAATCCTTCATATTTTACGTGGCCTGTATAATCAGCATGGCCAGGTCTCATATGATCTTTCAATATATGGTAATCAGAAGAATGCTGACTGGTATTTCTAATTTCCATGGCCAGCGGCGTTCCTGTGGTATGGTCATTAAAATAGCCAGATAAAATCTCAAATGCATCTTTCTCTTTTCGCGGTGTAGCCAGATTAGAATTGCCTGGCGCCCGGCGAGCCATCTCTTCTCGCACTTTATCCCATTGAATAGTCATTCCTGCCGGCAGTCCATCAATGACACAACCAATACCTACTCCATGGGATTCTCCGAAAATGGTCACCTTTAACTTTTGTCCAAATGAGTTACTCATTATATTTCCTCTTTATCTACATTCACCTTTTCAAAATCATTCCAAAATGTAGGATATGATTTCCTTACGCTTTCTGCCCCTTCAATGGTAAGAGGCCCCGTACATTTAGGAGAAATCACAGCCAGAGCCATGGCAATGCGATGGTCGTTCCAGGAAGAAACTGTGCCGCCAGTGAGCTGGTTCACCCCATCAATCACAAGTCCTTCTGGATTTTCTTCTATATGGGCTCCTAACTTGGTTAATTCTACAGCCATAGCATGGAGACGATCGCATTCCTTGAGACGTACCCGGCCAGCATGAATAATTTCAGTCCGACCTTGACTCACCGCTGCCAGTGCAGAAAGAACTGGTACTAGATCTGGGCAATCTTCTGCATCAATCACCGTGCCATGGGTAGAAGATTTCTCTGCAGTGATTCCTTCTTTTCCATCAATGAGTTTTCCTCCCATAGCCTTTAAGATAGATACAATCACCTGATCCCCTTGCTTGGATGCGCGCGAAAGTCCGTTGCACGTGATACGACCGCCTACCAAACCAGCAACTAACCAAAATGCTGCTTGAGAATAGTCTCCTTCTACAGTAAAAGTTCCACAGGTATACTCCTGATTTCCAGGAATCTCATACCACTCAGGCGACTTTTCTACAACGTGAATCCCATGACGATTCAGTGTATCCAATGTAAGGTCTACATAACTTTTAGATTCCAATGTGGTGGTACTTTGAAGGATAGAATCACTGTGAGCTAAAGGCAATGCAAAAAGAAGCCCTGTAAAAAACTGGGAACTCACATCTCCAGGAAGTTCATAAAAGCCGCCTTTTAAACGGCCCTGCACTGTCAGTGGCAACCCGCCCTTTGTTTCATAAGAAATATGTTTACTATCAAATAATTTGTAATACGGTGTCAGCGGCCGTTCCGCCAGACGGCCATGACCTACATATCGAACAGTATGACCAGATATAAGTCCTAGGGGAATCATAAAGCGAAGAGTGGAACCAGATTCCCCGGCATCAGCTTCCAAAAGTGTCCCTTGCTTAGATAATCCGCCGGAAATATGGAAAGTAAAAGTCCCATCCGTTTCTTTCTTACTTGTAAAGGTAGCTCCCATCAAAGATAAAATACGTATGGTGGCTTCAATATCTTGGGAATTAGATACCCCTTTGACAATACTCTCTCCCTTAGCCAAAGCGGCTGCAATGAGTTCCCTATGAGTCATACTTTTAGAAGAGGGAATGTGAATGGTCCCGTAAAAGGTGCCTGGGTTGATTGTTTGATTCATATGTATTCCTCTTTATGAATTAGATAGAAACCAGGAAAAGTCAATGGATAGAAATATAATGGATAGAAATATATGGTACTCACGGCTACCAATGGATGGTGGCTAAATCCAAATCATGAGCAACCATTGCTGTCTTTTTATTCACCAGTAACGATATATTTCCCCAGTTCATCAGTAGGTACTTTCAAAAGGCTGGCTTTCCCGATAGTATCCATGACCACCAAGGTGATTTCTTTGCCACGCCGTTTTTTATCATGCATAATTTGAGGTATTAACTCTTCAGCAGATACATTGATCGAAGTGGGAAGAGATAATTTGTGCAGCACATTAATGAGCCGGCGAGTGCTTCCTTTTGCAGTAAGTCCCAATTTTTCTGTTTGTTCAGATAGGAGACACATACCTATAGCCACGCCTTCTCCATGGGTAAAAGTGCTGTAGTGGAAATAACGCTCAATGGCATGTCCTATGGTATGGCCAAAATTTAAAAGTTGGCGGCTACCATTATCAAATTGATCCTCTTCAACTAGTCGCGTCTTTTGCAAAATACTTCTAAGAATAATTTCTTCTATATTTTTTTCTAAATCTTCCTGACTTTTGATATGTTCAAAAAGTTCAAATAATTCTCTATCTCCAATACAACCGTATTTGACAGCTTCTGCCAAACCGTCATGAACATATCGCTGCGGAAGCGTATGCAAAAGATCCGGGTCAATAAAAACTCCCTTAGGCTGATAAAAAGCTCCTGCTAAATTTTTACCACTAGGTAAATCTACAGCCACTTTCCCGCCTACGGAACTATCAATTTGTGCCAATATGGTGGTTGGAATTTGAAAGAATGGAATCCCTCTCATATAGGAAGCCGCAGCAAACCCGCCTAGATCTCCTGGTACACCACCAGATAAAGTCACCAGTGCATCACTTCTAGACATATCAAAGCCGGACATGGCTTCTAGCACATCTCCTAATATGTGCAGATTTTTACTAGATTCTCCCGCCGGAATAGCAATGACTTTCACGTCAAAGCCAGCACCTTTTAAGACCTGCCGTATTTTTTCACCATAAATCCGCTGCACATGATCATCTGTAATGACCGCAATTTTTTCAGCTTTGGTCATTCCTTTGATTTTATTTCCTACCTGATTTAAAAGGCCTCGCTCCATTTCAATTTGGTAGGAATCTTTTCCTAAATTAACTTTGACTGTTTTCATGATGCATCAATTCCCTTCTCCGCCTTCCAGCTTCTTCTAAGAAATTTTCCATAGCGTCTTGATCTCCTTCTGCAATGGCAGTTCGCAATTCAGTCAGAGAGTGGCTAAAACGATCAATTTCATCCAATAGTTTTTTCTGATTCGAAAGGAAAAGTGAGGTCCATAACTTTCCATTGATATCCGCCACTCTAGTCATATCACGGAAAGAGCCCCCCATAAAGTACTTGGTATCTGTATTATAAGATTCACTATGAATGAGTGCCGTAGCAATCACATGGGTAAGGTCACTGGTGTAGGCAATGGCTCTGTCATGCGCATCGGCTGTAACAATCGGCACATGGCAACATCCCAAAGCTTTGGCCATATAGCAAATCAGCTGGATATGTTCCTTTGTATTTTCTTTCTGCGGAATCACCACATAATTGGCGCCCTCAAAAATGGTGCTATCTGCTTGAGACAAACCAGCCCCTTCTCTGCCGCACATAGGGTGACCAGAGATAAAATCCATTCCCTTTGGCAAAAGAGCCTGTACTTCCTCGGCAAAATGATTTTTGACACCTGCAATATCTGTCAGCACTGCATTCTCTTTAAGAAGGGACAGCTTATTTTGAATAAAGGCTAAAGTCCCTTTTTCTGGTGTACAAAAAATAACAATATCTGCTTTTTTTAAATCAGTCTCAGAAATAGAATCTACTATGCCCATGGCTAATGCTTCTTCTGCTACTGACTGAGTGCGGTTAATCCCGATGACAAAATTTCCTATTTCTTTAAGCCGCTTGGCAAAGGAACCTCCCATAAGGCCTAACCCAATGACCGCAACGGTAAACTGACTAAAGTCCTGATGACTATCCATCTGCTGTACTACCTTCCTGCTTCTGTATATTTAGGGACCAGAAATTGACAATACTATCCAATCTCTAGTCCCTAACTCTTATTTTATTGGTGTATTCTTATTGTATAAACTTGCAAGAAAACTGGCAAGTTACTTTAATGAGAAATGAAAAATTAGGAATAAAAAAGGCAGATCAAATTGAGAAGTCCCCTATGTACAAGGGATGGCTAACAAAATCATAACCCTGTCGCGGCACTTGATAAGTTGCACGCCGCCTCCTCTCCGCCTCACTCCACATTCCTAACTCTAAACAAGTCATACAACCATCATATACCTCCATCACATATCCCGTCCCACAATGGGTGCCAGCTGGCGAAGCCTTCCCATCAGGTGGTCAAACGCATCTGGAGTGATCGATTCCGCTCCATCGCACCATGCATGTTCCGGATCATGATGGACTTCACACATAATACCATCGGCACCAGCAGCAATAGCTGCCATAGCCATATCCTCTACCATCCAGCGACGGCCTGTGGCATGACTTGGGTCTACAATAATCGGCAGATGGCTCATTCGTTTCACTGCAGCCACCGCAGAAAGATCTAATGTATTTCTAGTAGCCTTTTCAAATGTACGAATGCCACGCTCACAAAGAATGACATGATGATTGCCTTCAGACATAATGTATTCTGCGCTCATGAGCCATTCCTCAATGGTAGCCGACATCCCTCTTTTCAAAAGAACCGGTACATGAAGACGACCTACGGCTTTTAAAAGATCAAAGTTTTGCATATTTCTAGCACCAATTTGGATAAGATCCACCTTTTTTTCTAAAAACATGCCAATTTTATCAGCACTCATGAGTTCCGTAACCACTGGAAGATCTACATCATGGGCTGCAGAAATGAGCATATCTAATCCCTTTTCTCCCAATCCTTGGAAGGAGTAAGGGGACGTTCTCGGTTTAAAAGCACCGCCACGAAGCATGGATGCACCAGACTGTTTAACTGCACTAGAAATACAATGCATCTGCTCTGGTGTTTCAATAGAGCAAGGGCCTGCCATGACTACCAGCTTCTTTCCTCCCACTTTCACACCATTCACATCAATCACTGAATCTTGGGGATGGAAGGCCCGGCTAGCCCGCTTGTAGGGTTCCTGGACTCGCATGACTTTATCCACCCATTCATTGCTGAGAAAATCTCTTTCATCTAAAGCAGAAGTATCACCTACCAAGCCAAGAACCACTTTGCTAGCTCCTTTGCTTCGATCCACTTGGAAACCTTTTTCTGTGAGTTCTGTTTCTAATCTTTCAATTTCTTCTAGCGGTGCATTTTGTTTCATAACGATAATCATAACAATTCCTCCTCTTTGCTCTCCTTTTTTGAGCAAACCTACTTTTTGTTGTCTAATGCTAGCTATTTGTTGTTCTATCTATTTACCAAACAACTAGCAACTCGCAACCCATTCATTCCTTCCATCCTACTTTTCCAAAAAGAAAAGGACAGGCTCCCATGAGCCTGTCCTTTCGATCCTAGAAACTGCTTTATCGGAAAAGGGCTTTGTTCTCATGAGATAATAGGCACGTCAAATAGCCGTAGCTAAAGTAATAGCTAACGGTATAGTCATATGCATATACAGTTATCATATGTTCGTCTAACTGTCTCATGATCCTCTTTTCCTTTCTGTAGAAGTTACCCGATTATAGGCGCATCTGAAATAATTTGTCAAATCATATGATTATTTGGCATAGTAAATAGAATATTCTTGCATGTCAGGTATGCATGAAGAAAACATCGTCGTATAGGTACATACATGCTGTACTTCTCACTCACATTTCTGTTTTTCCTTCTAATTGATAACAAAAATCAAATATACTTGCTTTTTTCAAGATTTTCATATAAAATATGATAGAATATTTTAATATTTAAATTATAAACACTCATTTTTTACACAGTATATGTTTTTTTAATTTGAAGAGAGAATAATGAATTGTTACGATAAAAAATACTTAAAAATCGCACTTCCCGCTGCTTTAGAAGGACTTTTTATGATTCTTCTAGCTTCTACTGACCTCATCATGGTGGGTGCTTTAGGTGCCCTATCCATTGCCGCGGTCAGTATTTTTCTGCAACCCCGACTGATTCTTCTTTGTTTTTCTCGTTCCCTAGCTTCTTCAGTCACACTTCTAGTGTCTAAGAATGCAGGAGCTGGCAACCAGACAGCTTCTGCAGATATCATGAAGAAGTCTCTTTTCCTCTGTGCCATTTTCATGGCAGTATTGCATGTGATTTTCTATATCTTCCTAGAAGATATTTTTTATCTGATGGGTGCCAATGCAGAATATATGTCAGAAGCCATGGCCTATGGTCCTATAGCCCTTCTTTCCGTCTATGTGACTTCCCTCACTTTAATTTTACAGGCTTTGCAGCTGGGATATGGTAAAACCAGTGTGATCATGAAGACCAATGTATGTGGGAATATCTTGAATGTCATATTAAATGCCCTTTTGATTTTCGGCCTAGGCCCTATTCCTCAAATGGGCATTACTGGGGCTGCCATTGGTACCTTAGTGAGCACTATTTTCACTTTAGCTTGGACCACCTGGATCTTAAAAGAAGAACAATTCTTCTCAGAAGGCAGCTACATTCCAAATAAAAAATATTTCAAAATGCTACTTCCCCTTCTCTGTAGCATCCTTTCCGAACAAGGCAGTGAACGTATCGGCATGGTACTTTTCGGTCGTATGGCAGCAGGCCTTGGCACTATCCCATTCGCTGTTCATAGTATTTGTATGAATATCTGCGATGTGTATTACGATTTCATCATGGGATTTGGTAAAGCCAGTATGGTCATGGCTGGTCAGTCCTGTGGTAAGGGCAGCGAAGAAGAATGGCGTGCTTATAAGAAAAGCGGTTTCAAATGGAGCCTCATCCTTTCTACCCTGGTATGCGCTGGTATCATTTTCTTCAGGCAAGATATTTTCTCTTTATATACCAGCGACCCTACCTCTATAGAAATGTCTTCCTTGATTATGATTTTTGTAGCTGTAGTCAGTTTTCCAGAAGCCCATGCCATTCTATCTGCTGGCATCTTGCGCGGCTCAGGAAAAGCGGCTCAAGTAGCTGGCTACTCCTTCTTTTCCATCACTTTCCTCCGCCCACTGATGACTGCTTTTTTCTTGTATGTCCTTCAGCTAGGACTGATCGGTGCTTGGTGCGCTTTACTTCTTGACCAGATCATCCGTGCCTCTTGCGCTACCTTTCTTCTCTATAGGGTTCATCAAAAAGGCTGGCGCGCTTTGCTCAGTGCATCATAGTTCCTTATTTCTACCAATAAAAATACCGCGTTCCATATAACATATGAAACACGGTATTTTTTATTGCACGCACTGCGTATAAACAGTCTACAAGACCCATTATTTTTCTACATAAATTCGTTGCGCTGCTTTATAACTAATAGAAATATCACCCTTTGGAGTTTCCAAAAGAATCGGGCCCTCGTAGGCTTCCTTTTCTTTAACAGTAACCACCATACCGATATCTAGTCCTTTATCCTGTATATAATCCATCAAACTGTAATCTTCTGTAACGCGAAGAATGGTGGTTGTTTCCCCTTGATCCAAATCGGCCAATACGCGGTGGGTAATTCCTTCACGGCTTCCATCTTTACGAGGAATGGGATCTCCATGGGGACAATAGGCTGGATGTCCCAGAAAATCATCCAATCGTTCGCAAAGGGTATCCATGGTCTGATGCTCTAAACCTTCTGCCAATTCGTGAGCTTCGCTCCAAGAAAAGTGAAGTTTATTGACCAGAAAAACTTCCCATAATGCATGATACCGCATCAGACGACCTGCTTCCTTCCGTCCTTTTCTAGTCATCTTGCTGCCTTTATAGGCTGTATAGTCTACATAACCTTGTTTTTGCAGCTTAGTGATCATTTCACTCACAGATGGAGGAGACACTTTCAGCATTTCTGACAATTCTTTATTAGTAACCAAATCATGATTTTCACTGATGATATAAATGGCTTTTAAATAGTCTTCTTTCCCAGATGTCATAGTAAAAACCTTCTTTCCTAAAAATGGGTAGCCGGTAAGCCGATACATATGACATACATTTTTCATTTCTCAATCACTTATATCAGAAATTTACTGCTTACCCTAATTTTTAATTTATATAATTCTTCTATTTTTTATTATACGCTATGTAGAATTCTTTTCAATCATATGGAGAAATATTTTTGTAAAAATTTAGAAATAGAAAATTCTGAATTCAGAGAAATAAGGAACCATGGAATGGGTCTCTAAAACGTTTCATTTGTCCATGGGAAGCATGTAATCATTCATATGCCGATCCATTTACAATCACATGTACTTTCTGTTGTTAGTTTTTAGTGTATGGTCGTTGGACTGCGAATAACCAAAGGACATCACTATGCCAATTTCCCTTGTAGTGAAATGAATGATTGATCACCACATAAAAAAGACTTGGAAATGATGCATTTTTCCAAGTCTTTTTTACCCATGATCATATGATTCGCTTAATCTGTACATATCAATACAGATAGGAACAAATTTGTATTGTACTATAAAAAGAATCTGTAGCTTATATGAAGCATGTCCTTTCTTTTTCCTATCTAAGTCCTGCTTTCAAGCGTTTTAAGATATCCCGTCCCAATTCTTGGTTCAGATAGGCATAGCAGTAGGCATTAACCAGAAAAAGAAGACCTACCATGACCATACCAGAGGTGCTGAATACTGCTTTCCCTGGATCTGGATCAAAACCAAATACAGTAGACAAGGGATGCCAAATCCAACGAAGGAAAGTAACCAATCGATCAATGGCCGACGAAAGCGCATCGGCAATGCCCAAGATATAAATAGAAAAAATAATTTTATAGGACATTTCAACAACATAGGCCAAGGCGGTGAGATGCATGGTTTTATTAAAAGACCAATGGTGTAAAAAACCATAACCCATAGCCAAACCCAAAGCGGCTGCATAAAAAGCTGTGGTCAATCCGATTTCCGGCCCGCCAATCATATTAACCAGAAGGACTTCTGCCACCGAAGTCCCTATGCCCCATTTCATCCCATGAAGATCACAAATAATCGCGATAGGAATCGCAGCAGTCAGCATAGTGATAAATACCAAAAAAGGTGCTAACAGCTTTAGAAGTACCAGCATCGCAGCAATGGCTGCTGCCGCTGCCGCTTCTGTCAAATATTTTGTTTTTCGTACCGAAGGATTGGTTGGTGTCAATAGGATTCCTCTTTTCTTTTCAGT
>DJPC01000004.1:239-5646 GCA_002439665.1 Dialister sp. UBA6422 | reverse complement strand
AAGATGGTACTTCATACCATCTTCTCAAGAAGCCCTTCTTTTATTTTCATTGTTCGTAAACATCACTTGACCCATGACAGGATAAGTCATGTCATAGATCCCTAATCCCCTGTATCAATCGTTCTTTTTCTTTTCTCTGGAGCCGTTTGATGGCGTACTCTTGACTTCTGGCTTCATGCTCCGTATCCCATACATGATACCACAAAAGTGTCACAGGAAGACGGCCTCTAGTATACTTGGCGCCTCTTCCTGCATTATGAGTAGCTACTCTCTTTTGTACATCATCTACGGTAAAGCCTGTGTAATAGGTACCATCATGGCATTGCAAAATGTAAGTGAAATATTTTCGTTTTTCGTCTGTCATCATGATTTCTTAGCAGCCCAAAGTGCATCTTAGCAAGACGTTATCACTTGTTTCGTAAAAGCGATATGTCAGTTAAGCCATGTATGGTATAAATCTATATCTACTCATTTTCGATTTCTAAAAAGATGCAATACTTGGTGAATGGTCTGACACTGCTTTCACGTCTCACTTTTCACCACTTTTTAGTACCATTCATTGATCCAATTTTTTTGCTTCGGGAGCATAGCATCTGCCAGAGATTGGACTTCCTGTCTTTCCCTTTTTCCTTGAATCAACCATTGTGCTTTTTCTAACTGTAAAAGTTCAGATATATCTGCCGCTCCCAAAAGCCATTCTGCCAGGCAAGAAGCAGATAGACTAAAGGCTGGCTTGGAAATACAATCCCCTAAGGGGCCTCCTGAAACATCCCCCACGTGAGACTTAAGAGAATCTTCCCTCAAAGCTCGAATACGACCATTTTCTGCTTCTAAGATATACAATCCACTATTTTCTGGAAAGAATGAATCGGTGAGCTGAAAAGCAATTTTCCCCGCGCAAGTGGTATCACAAGAAATCCCATCAAAAGCGCTCACCGGATCTGTCACCCGCCCGAGCATATATGGGAATGTCCGATTTTGAATATAACAGTGTTCCGCTCCATCATTCCAATAGCGAAAAGATGTATCATCCAATGGTTCCTGCCATGTGCAAGTATCTATAGAACCTTGATGCCCAGCCATATAGGCATAGATTCCCCTTCGCCCTGCTTCATTGACAAAAGCCATTTCGCTCACCATCAGATTTCTATCTTCCAAGGTATAGCATAAATATCCGATAGGTTTCTTATTGTCATATATGACGGCCACGTACCCTTCTAGCAATGCCCCTTGTATATGGGTCTTCCAGGATGCTTCATCACGCAAAGCATATCCATTCCGATATTTTGTATACTGGTCATACACATAGGCTAATTCTTGCCATCTGCTATCATCGGTTAACGTAGCACAGAAAACAGGTTTTTCACTGATAGCAGATAAGCGTTCTGGTGACGCTTTCCGCTCCCACTGATGCACGTAAAATCCAAATCCCATAGGTAAATAAAAAGAAGCAGCCGATGGCATCAAGATGACTAAAGATTTTCCTTCTTTTTCTGCCAAATGAAATTCTCCGCGAAGCAATTCCCTGGCATATCCCTTACCGCGAGCCGCTGGATGAGTCGCTACTCCGACGATGTAATCTACAGGAAAAGACTTTCCTCTTACTTGAATCGTATAAGGACGGCGATGCAAGTCGCAGGCGATTTGCCCATTTTCTTCTCCCACTAGAACTTCTTCCATATGGCAAAGGTTCTGAAAATACCATCCGAAAAAAGGATCCGATGGTTTTTCAAAGCAATATCCCCAGAGGGATTTCACAATTGCTTCATCCGCTTTTGTTGCTTTGCGTACGTTCATGATTGACTCCGTATATGACCCGCTAAAGACTTGTTTCACGTGAAACAAGTCTTTAGGGTTTTCAACAACTCACCCTTATTTTTTCAAAACCACATCAAATTTCTCTGTCAAATGGTCTGGGTTGTATCCCATTTTGGCTTCTCTAAGACCTGGGATTCCCAAATCTTCTTCTCGATTGACAAATTCAGTATTAGCAAATTCGTGAATCAAGAAATCCCGATTAATAGCCTGGTACAGGCCGCGAATGTTGGGGTTTGCTTTTTCAAAAATAATATGAGCCATTTTATCATTCACCAAATCCCCGTTGGTGAAGGCTTCTACTTTTCCATAAATACGAATAATAGCACCTTTGACCCCCAATTCATCCCAGTGGTCAAAGCAAAGCTTGATCGCTTCTTCTTCCTCTTCAATATCTCCATGACGGACAAACCAATCATGAATCCCTTCCTGCGCATCTTTCATATTATCTTTGGTAATGGATTCATACTGATAATCAGAATACTGACGAAGGAAACTATTCAAATGATTTTTCTTCATCCGAAGTTTCTTTCCTGGTAGCTGGATCATATCCGCTGTGCGATACACATATTCTTCATTGTCTCTATCTTCTATGAAATCATATTTTCCAGGACAGATGCTTTCAATGCGTTCTGTCACCCATCTAGATGCGGATTTCAAACGGAAAGGCAATCCTAGCTTATCATATTCCTGGTGAATCAAGTCCAATCCATGGCGGAAATCTTCTTCTTCCTGTGCAAAAGGGGGCAGGAAAAATGTATCTTTCCCGTGGCCTGCTTTAACAAATAAAATATGATCTTCCTCAGCCCATGAAGTATCATAGGCTGTTTGCCACAAAAATAAGGTATTGAATGTGCAATCAATTTGTTCATAATGATGAACATGGAAATAGCCATCAATGAGAGGTTTATCTTCTATTCTAAATGGATTGAAATTCATCTTTTCTCCTTACTGCAGGGATTAGGAATTGAGAAATATAAAATCCACCAGTGTCATGTTTCACGTGAAACATTTCTCCAAGGGGTAGCCCTTGAGGCCAGTTATGAAAAAACATAAACAAGAATGACTTTTTATTTCTAATCCATAATCCTCATTCTATATTTAAAATTTTGAATACTGCTATTTTTATTTTACCATATTAAGGCAAGCGTCAAGTTTCATGTGAAGCATGGCTTTTAAAGGTAATCCATTGGACGGATTTTATCTGATATCACAAATAAAAAAACACCGCTATCATCCAGCTTGTCAAAGGTTATGAATCGATCGTAAACCGCATAACCTTTATCCCTTGATGATAGTGGTATTTTTCTTTGTTACGCAAAAGGAACAGGTATAATACTCTTTTATTCTCATGTTTCATATGAAACATGATTCCAGTCATCTGCTCCCTACATTATTTTCCAGGATGGTATTTCTGATATACATAGTATAATTTATCAGTCATAAAAGAAAGAGCTTCTTGTCCTTCCAAAATATCTGACCAATACTCAGGCATGAAACCTGCTCCAAACCGTACCCCTTCTATAGCTCCTACCAAAGCAGATACAGTATTACTCTTACCGCTATGATTGGCACCTACAATCAAAGCATCCAATGGATCATCTACAGCCAATGCGATATAAACGGCCATAGCCAATGCTTCGTCAGCTTGACTTCCATTTCCCAAAGAAGCCAGCGCATCTAAATGATCCCACGTACCGCTCTTTCCTGCCGGATGGTTATTGGCCTGTCCTTCTGCAGCAGAAAGGAGAGATAAAATGGAATTCGTTTTATGCATTTTGCTTAGCAATACTTCCACTCGTTCCAAGGATTTGGGAAGTGTCAGCCCATACATTAAGCAAGAAATAAGAGCTGCCAATGCGCCTGCTGAATAATAGGCCACCGGATTGGAGTGAGATAGAGCTGCCGCATTCACTGCAGTGTCAAATGCCAGTTTGCTATCTCCTGCCAAGATCAACCCAATAGGAACGGCACGCATCAATGCACCACTGCCCTTACTATCATTGACTTTGACTCTCACAGATCCTCTAGTATCTCTAGAGAAGGCATTAAGGAGACCTTCCTCTGGATTGCGCCTAGCATGCATAAATTTTTCTCGAACCAAACAAAATTCTCTTTCATGAGACTGCCTGCGCATCCATGTACGCTGACCACTACGCGGCTCTTCTCCAGTCTGACTATAGAACCAGCGCATATAGCCTCTATAGATACCATCCACTATATCCAATTTTTTTGCATCGGCCCACAAAATTCCATCTATCGTAGCCAGTACCATCTGAGTATTATCCGACACAGGTGCCTTCCGTCCATTTTTGGCATCCCGTACCAGTGTCCGTAAGCCAAATGGTCCAAATTTCCGCTGAATACGACCGACGGAGAAATTCTGTAGCGGATACCCCAACGCATCTCCCGATGCACATCCTAAGAGTGCTCCACGAAATCTATCACTCTCCGCCATTTTCTCCTCCTTTGCTTAACTACACCGTACCACCTCTATTTCGCAGGAAAAGAAAAGTTCCTGTTACGTGTTACAGAAACTTCCTCATCGGTACGAAAATCAAGTGCTGATACCCGTACTGTATCATATTGTTTATATTATACCATACCCACCGTTGATTGGCAGTACGTAGTTGGCAGTTATTTGCAAGAAATCCCAATCTTTGCAAATAAATTTTGATTCCCTATTAGCCAATGCAATTTACTAATTGAAAATACATATCAAAATGTTTCACGTTAAACAAAAATCAGAATCTGGCAAATGGCAATGAAAGGTATACCATAAACAAATTTCTCATGTCTCGTTTTATGACGAAAAACATACATAGCGACATACGCTCCTAAAGTGCCTCCTGCTATAGCCAAAAGAAGCAAATTTCTTTCAGAAATGCGCCAAGCACCATGAATGGCTTTCCACTTATCTATACCATATATGATAAATGTCACGATGTTAATCCCTATAAAATAAAATATCCAATGAATCATAAAATCCCCCTTGGCCCTCCTAAGATGACATCCCATGCGCGCATGATAGACATCCCTTGATCACAATAAGGTATTTCTCTTGTTATTCCTATGCAATCAGTGTATGATTATCATTATTATATTTATTTTACATAATATATTTTTTAGTTGCCAATGTTTTTATTCAATGAAAAGGAGCCTCCATGGATATTTTTTTGCAATATGCTATCATATGTCCCTTGGTCATGTTGGCCGGATTTGTAGATGCCATTGCTGGCGGCGGTGGACTTATTTCTTTGCCTGCTTATTTGATTTCAGGCCTTCCTGTACACAATGCCATTGCCACCAATAAGATGAGCTCCACCATGGGTACAGTACTGGCCACATTCAAATATGCCAAAAGTGGTTTTATTCCTTGGAAATTGTCCCTGACCTGTGTCCTTTGTGCTTTTCTCGGTTCTTCTCTTGGCGCCAATCTAGCATTGCTTTTAGACGATCATATTTTTATGATTTTCATGTTGATCGTTCTTCCATTGACCGGATTATATCTGACCCGCCGGAATGCACTTTCATCAGAAAAAACGCCCTATGCTTATAAAAAAACAGCCATCATCAGTATGATCGTTTCTTT
>DJPC01000004.1:0-149 GCA_002439665.1 Dialister sp. UBA6422 | reverse complement strand
CTTCCTATCAAAGAAGCCAACGGGGTCACTAAGGTAATCAATTCCACCACCAATATCGCCGCTTTATGTATTTTCCTTTTAAACGGAAAAGTGCTGTTTCCCCTAGGTATCATCGCTGGCATTTTTGGTATGGCAGGCAATTACTTAGG
>DJPC01000027.1 GCA_002439665.1 Dialister sp. UBA6422 | reverse complement strand
TGTCTGGGTCAAGTACACGGCGCGGTCCCATCATAGGCGGCTTATAAGTAGCAGATTCTACCTGGTTGCGCTTCATGTCGATCCCTTTGGTACCACGCACGATGAATGGTGCCAGACGACGGGCAGATTTTCTGTACTGTACTTCGATTTTCGCAGTCGGTGCTACAGATGGAATGCGTGGGAAAAAGGTATCCAGTAGAAAAGACGCTGGTGGTGTAGAACGGTCGACTGCTTCAATGAGCTGAATAGTATCTCTATAATCAATAGCCATTTATGGTATCCTCCTTATTTCAGTGCGGTCAGGTACATGCCTTTACCACGAAGTTCTTCTTCATGAGCTGCTACAGTATCTTCACTAGCCACGATCAATTTTTCACGATGGAAACGACCAGTGATATATACGGTAGCTACAGTAGCGTTTTCATCCACATCCTGTGCCAGGATAGAATCTGCTACACCATCTTTGGCTGTAGCTGCTGCTGTACCATCAGTGGTGGTTAAAAGGGTGCCTTTTTTCATAGCAGTTCCTTTGGCAATTGCCACATTCTTAGTCAGATGTGTCACTTCTGGACCAGCCAAGAGACCGTCCATTTCCATTTTTGTTACTTCTCTTAAAGCCATTATTTTCCCTCCCGAATTTTATTAATACGAGCCACGATATCAGCCACATTGGCTTTGTCCTTTACCTGCTTATCATCTCGACTGTTTCCTTGTGGCATGGGATGTACGCCGGTTGCACCAGATTCCATCTGGTCTTGAATCAGCTGGGCAATGGCCTTTAGGCGTTCATCCTCTTTAGGCTCTACTTTGACATTCATCAAAGCATCCATGATGGGTTTTACCTGTTCTACGGTCATGCCCGGCATGGATTTGCATGCATCGATCGCCGCTACTACATAAGGATTATGGTTTTCTGCTTTCAAATGATCGAAAGCCAGCATTCTCTGCCGTTCAGCAGTCGCTTTGGGGTCCTCTGTGTGTCCCTCTTTCTGTTTAGGTTCCTTTGCTTTATTGACTGCTTCCATTCCCAAGATTGCCTTGAGCTTGGTCAAAAATTCATTATTGTCCATTGTTTCTCCCTTCTTTTGGTTCATCACATTTTTGATTTTGCCCATCTCCTTGTCTTTAACAGGCATGGAAATGGAATTAACCACCATGAAGCCCGCTTTCATTTCGGTCTGCACAGTAAAATCATCAATTTCATCTACAAAGCCTTTGTCCAGTGCATCATCTGCACTCATCCATGTTTCTTCATCCATGAGTGTCTTGATTTCCTCTGCATTGGACTTCTCGCCTGCCTTCGCAGCATATACATTGACAATTGTTTCTTTGACCTTGTCCATAGTCGCTGCCATTTGGGTCAGTGCTTTGGCGTCTAACTGGTCAAAAATAACCGCCATAGGATTGTGAATCATGTAGAGTGCGTTTCTAGGCATAATCACAGTGTCAGCCCCACAAGCCACTACGGTGGCTGCACTGGCACAAAGACCATCAATATGGGCTGTCACCTTGCCCTTGTACGCTTTTAGTACATTGCAAATCGCCTGAGCAGCAAAGATATCGCCACCAGGGCTATTAATACGAAGCAGGATATCCTTCCCACCGCAAGCATTGATATCATCAGCAAACTGTTTTGAGGATGTTTCATCACCATACCAGGACTGGTCTGCAATCTGCCCATAAATCATAAGTTCCACCGGTTCATTTCCCGCTTCATTCTTAATGGTCCAAAATTTATTCATCGTTCTCACCTTCTTCCAGTCCTGCCAATACCGCAGGATTTGCAAATTTCAATCCCAGCGCATCCTGCCGCTTCTGTTCATAGGCCAGTGCTTCAATATTTTCATCAAAGTCGGTACCTGTCATTTCAGCCGCTTCTTTGGTCCGTGTAGAGAGTCCATAGGCTACACGCATAGCACTACCGTTGACATCTTTTACCGGGTCCAGAATGCTCATGGTCGGGCCAAACCAATCAGCATGACAATAGGCTTGTCTGATTTTCGGATCAGAGAAAAAGCCGGGTGCTTTGATTCTTCCAATGGCTACTGCTTCTGCAAGCCATGTTTCATAGATAGGCTGGCAGAAATCATTGGCAAACCATGTCCGCCGGAGCTTGTATTCTTCCCATGCCTGTAAAAGCGCAGCCCTGGATGCCGAATAAGAGGAGGTAAAAGATTTGAGTAAAACTTCATAGGGCTGTCCAATAGCGGCAGAAATCTGCTTAATGAGTTGTGTCACAAAGGGTTCAAAGGTACTTTGGCTATTGGATGCATCGACTGATTTTACATCTACTCCTCTAGGAAGAGCATTTAATGTGCCAGCCGCTAAGCCGTATTCATTCACATCTACGATAGGTTCATTGGGATCTTGGTTGGACAGGATATTATTTAAATCTTGTCCCACTGTAGAGCTGGTAAAGAAAAGAGCAAAGAAGCTCTTGATGATTGCTGATGTGAGTTCTGCTCGGGTATATCTAGATACCTGTTTCAGTGTTTCCAAAACCGGTGCCAAGTACGGGACGCCTCGATATTGCTCCGCACGGATATCATGACAAATTTGCAGAATA
>DJPC01000044.1:8240-9683 GCA_002439665.1 Dialister sp. UBA6422 | reverse complement strand
ATTTCCTGGTCTTTTTTATAAATGGTATGCAATTTCCCTGATCAGTACAAAGCTCCATTAGCAATAACTAAGCGCTGTACTTGATTGGTTCCTTCATAAATCTGCATGATTTTTGCATCACGCATATATTTTTCATTTGGATTCTCACGGGAATAACCATTTCCGCCCATCACTTGGACAGCTGTGGTAGTTACTTCCATCGCTACATCAGAAGCAAAACATTTAGACATAGCAGAGAACATAGATGCCTGTTTATCTCCATGCATATGCATCCAGCAAGCTTTATGAACCAACGCACGAGCAGCCTCTGTTTTAGTCACCATATTAGCAATCATTTCCTGCACCATTTCAAAAGAAGCAATTTTCTGTCCAAATTGCTTTCTCTGATGTGCATAATGAATGGCATTTTCTAAAGCAGCCTGTGCAATTCCTACAGAGATAGCACCTACAACAGGACGAGATGTTTCCAAAGTCTGCATGGCAATACGGAATCCCATACCTTCACGACCAACACGAGCACTAGCAGGAACGAAGCAATCATCAAAGATAATCTCAGATGTAGCAGAAGCTCTGATTCCCATCTTGTCTTCTTCCTTACCAATGGAAATTCCTGGTGTATTTCTGTCTACTGTAAATACGGTGAGACCGCGAATACCACCGGATTCACGAGTATTGGCAAATAAGGTAATTTTATCCGCAATAGGTGCATTGGTAATGAAGCATTTGGTACCATTCAGCACATATCCTCCATCTACCTTTTTGGCCTTACAAGAGACAGCCCCTGCATCAGAGCCAGCACCTGGTTCTGTCAGAGCAAAGCAGGAAATACCACCTTGATTTAAACAATCAAAATACTCTTTTTTCTGTTCTTCACTGCCAGCAATCAAAATAGGAAAAGAAGCCAATGAATTGGCTGCACATACTGTGGCTACACCTGCACAACCTTTTGCTAATTCTTCACTAATCATAGCCCCTGTCAGAAGATCCAATCCCGCACCACCATATTCTTTCGGTACAGCCAACTGAGTCATTCCAGACTGCTTTAATATCTGTAATAACGTTTCATCCATGACACCACTTTTATCAATATCCAGTGCCCTTGGAGCAATTTCCTTCTGCGCAATTTCACGAGCCAGACTGACCAGTTCCTGCTGTTTTGGTTCTAAATTAAAATCCATGTTTTCCTCCGAAAAAAATGAGCTATTCAGCAAGTATTCAAAAATTCTTTCCCTATTATAGCAGAAAATCACTATCTATGGGATGAATTTATCTGACAGACAGTGATTTTCATAGTAATATATTATAAAAAAATCTTCTGATTCTTTCGAATCAGAAGATTTTTACTCATTATTCATTTACAGGATATACGCTAACCTGTCTCTTATCTCTACCGAGACGTTCGAAAGCAATTCTGCCTTCTGCAACTGCAAAGAGTGTATCGTC
>DJPC01000044.1:0-8145 GCA_002439665.1 Dialister sp. UBA6422 | reverse complement strand
GGTTTAGCAATCTGACCTGCATGCATCTTGGTTCCCAGGCGCTGCGCGTTAGAATCACGGCCGTTCTTTGTGCTGGAAACACCTTTTTTATGAGCGAATAACTGAAGATCAAACAGTAACATGAAATTCACCCCTTTATATCTATAATTTGTAATTTATCAGGATACTGAGCCTGAATGGACTTCAAACCATGTACCATAGTTTCTATCAAGACTTGGCTTTTGTCATTACTTTCAGAAAAAAGATTCACGTTTAGAAAGCCCGATTTCGAATCAAAAGATCCCTTTAGGTGAAGTATATTTTGGAGACCACTGGCAATAGTCAACGTAATAGCTGACACAGCAGCACATACCAAATCATACTCTCCATCTCCTTCATAGCCATCAGCATGTCCAGAAATGGTAAAACCTCTATAGAAACCCTTTGCATCCCTATGCATTTTTGCGGTAATCATTAGCCTTCGATCTTTTCGATCTGAACCTTTGTGAATGGCTGACGATGTCCCTGACGACGACGGTAATTGGACTTAGCTTTGTATTTAAAAATACGAATCTTAGCTTCTTTACCCTGTTCAAGAACCTTAGCTGTAACCTTTGCGCCTGCAACGGTTGGCTGGCCAATCTTTACAGCATCACCAGATACGAGAAGAACTTCATCAAATGTAACTTCTTCACCCTGCTGAGCTTCCAGTTTTTCAATGGTAATGACTTTGCCTTCTTCAACGCAGTACTGTTTACCACCGGTTTTGATAATTGCGTACATGTGTGCACCTCCTCTTTACTATACTCGCCGAACATGGCAGCTATTAAAAGCATTTACGGAGCCGTCTCCGTGCGGTTGCGTCATGGCACCTTGTACAATGACTTGATTATTGTAGCAAAAAAGATATACTTGTCAAATATTTTTTACTGTTATATCTAGAATGAAAACAACCGGATAGAACGTAAGGCACACCATCTTTTTCCCACTTATGAGGGCCAATGATATAACCTAATAGAAACAAATGATTTCTTATCTATCCATTTTATATCATACGGACTAATAGTTTTTATTTCCACAATAAAAGGCGGCACTTGCTAAATGATCTGTGCCACCACTATGTTTCACTTAAAACTATTTACATGTCAATTCTTCTCACAAATTTTACGCACCAATTTTTGAGTGATAGTTCCAAAGAAGTCCTGGTCAGAAAAGCGAATAAATCGAATAGGCTTCTTGACTCCCTTAATAAGCAAAGTATCCGTATGTGCAAAAGAACAGGATTCACTGCCATCTAAAGAAATGCTTAGTGTACCTTCCCTCTTAGGTACTGTAATTTTTACAACGTCACTGGCTTTTAGAACCACAGGAAAACGTTGTAAACTATGAGCGCATATGGGGACTACAATCATCCGATCATCAGTAGGACCAAGCACCGGTCCGCCACAGGAAAGAGAATAGCCCGTAGACCCAGTAGGGGAAGATATAATAAGTCCATCAGCAGCATATTCCTGAATAAAATGATCATTAATAAATAAATTGATGCGAGCTAGTTGTCCGATTTGGGCATGACCAATGACGATGTCATTGAGTACAGTGGTAAGATGTCTTTCTTTCCCATCAAGCGTTTTTTGGATGGAATCAATAAATAGCCGAGACTCTAGTTGATACTGTCCCTTTTCAATTTCTTTGATTCTTCTTTCTGTATCTTTGATAGTGATGCTATTTAGGAATCCAAGTTCACCTAAATGAATACCTACCATTTGTACTGAATAGTCAGCAAAAGTCCTAGCCGCTCCTAAAAAAGACCCATCTCCACCAATAGAAAGAATGCAATCACTATGGCCCAATTCTTCCAATGAAGCAAATGTTCCATGAATCCCCTTCTCTTCTAACCCTTTCCTCATGGTAGCAGGTAAAAGATAAGTATGTCCCCTCTTTTCTAATATTTGCAATAGAGTAGGCAAATAAGAGAATAAATTCATTTTACCCAAATTGGGAAAGATACCAAATTTCATAGATGTACCTCGTTACTAAGAAATTACAATTCCTGACTTCTTCTAGATGAATCAGAGAATGTCATCATCGTCATCACGCAAGTATGCTATTTTTTCAAACTTTCATGAGCTTCGTCTACCACTTGGCGGATTTGCTCTTCCGTAATATGCATTTCCGGTTTGTCCCATTTCAGATAAGCCAAAAATTCAATATTCCCAGATCCCCCTTTGATGGGAGAAAAGGTCAATCCCCAACAATAAAAACCCGTTTCTTCGAAAGAAGAAAGTGTATCAGCAATGACTTCTTCATGAACCTCTGCATCACGAACAATGCCTCCCTTTCCCACTTTCTCTCGGCCAGCCTCAAATTGAGGTTTGATTAAAATAGCCATGGAGCCATCTTCTTTTAAAATAGATTTCACCGCTGGAATAATTTTTAACACAGAAATGAAAGATACATCTGTAGAAACAAAATCCACCTTTTCCCCTAACATATCCTCCGTAACCACTTTGATATTGGTCTTTTCCATGTTCACCACTTGAGGATTGGAACGAAGTTTCCAGTCAAGCTGATTGGTCCCTACATCAATAGCATACACTTTGGACGCTCCGTTTTGCAAAGCACAGTCAGTAAATCCACCTGTAGATGCTCCAATATCAGCCATTACCTTGTCTTTCATATCAATATGAAAGACTGTTAGTGCTTTTTCTAATTTATAGCCGCCACGACCTACATAGGGCATCACATGTCCTTTAATACGAAGCCTTGCATCGACTGGTACTTTTGTACCTGCTTTATCTACTGGTACATCATTCACTAAAATGATACCTGCCATAATGTGACGTTTTGCATTTTCACGACTGTCAAAAAAACCCTGCTCTACTAGGAGCACATCCAATCGTTCTTTTTTCACTTTTTGATTTGCCAATGATTCTACCTCAACTCATACAATGAGTGCCTTGCAATAGATGCCAAGCACTTTGACTACAAGGGAAAACTACTTTGTTCGCACCAATAACATATCCACTAATTCTTCTAACATCGTAGTATCTCTTTTCAACTTGTAAAGAATCCCTTTTGCTGTTTCAGCTTCTTTTTTTGCCCACGAAAAAGCTTCTTCTTTGCCTAAAATGGTAACATAGGTAGATTTATGATCTGCTGCATCCTGGTTTGGCATTTTTCCCATTTCATCTAAATGCCCATTCACATCCAAAAGGTCATCGGTGATTTGAAAGAGCAGTCCCAAATGAGAGGCAAACTGATGCCAAAGTTGCCCTTCTTCTTCTGAAATTTGTGCCACAGCCACTGCCATATCAACAGGAGCGCATAGGAGACATCCTGTTTTGGCATGATCCATGATCTGCAATTCTCTCAAAGATAAATCTTTATTTTCAGAATCAATATCATGCGCTTGACCACCCACCATTCCAGAAGGCCCCGCTGCTTTAGCCAAAATGGAAATCAGTCGGCAACGAAGAGATGGCTCAATTTGTGTTTGATTGGCTAATAACTCAAATGCATATGTTAAAAGTCCATCACCAGCCATAGTGGCCATACCAGCCCCATATACTTTATGATTCGTTAATTTTCCACGGCGATAATCATCATTATCCATAGCTGGTAAGTCATCATGAATTAAGGAATAGGTATGAATACATTCTAAAGAGCAGGCGGTATCAAGAAACGAGTTACTATCTATTCCTAATATATCTAACACCAAAAGAAATAAAATAGGACGGATACGTTTACCTCCTGCCTCTAAGCTATAGTTCATAGCTTCATAGAGTCGTTCATGCTGGATACAATCAGCATAAAGCAATGTACAAAGGTGATGATTGATCAAATCTCTTTTTTCATTCAAAATATCCCTCATCATAACTGTTGATCCTCCATCATGGTCTCCAATTCTTTGGATAATTGATCTGCTTTCCTTTCCGCTTCGCTTAACATAGATAAACAAGTTTTAGCTACTGATATACCATTTTCATAGGCTTCTATCCGCTCTTTTAAAGAAATATCCTTCCTTGCTACTTGTAATCCAAGTTGTGTCAAACGCTCCATTTGATCTTCAAAAGAATCATTCTTTACATCCATGGCTAGTGGTCCTCCCTTTTTCCAGTAGAATCAGCATCTCTTTTCCCACATTCTTATATCCTTCTGCTACATGGCTTTGTACTTGATTTTTCATACTTAAACAAATTGTATATATATCAGTCTTACTATAATCCATGTGCTGTTCTTTAAGAGAAATTAAAAAGGACTGTATCCATCGCTCTAGGTGTATCCTTTCCTCTTTCAATATAGAATCTAAACTATGCTGCATATCATTTACTGTTTTCTGAATTTGCTGCAAAATAGTTTCTTTCAAAGGAATTCCTATCTCTGCAGCTTGTGTTGGTGTCGAAGCCCTCACATCGGCTGCTAAATCAACCAATGTAGTATCTGTCTCATGCCCCACAGCAGAAATAATAGGAATAGGACAATGATAAACAGCTTCCAGTAACACTTTT
This sequence comes from Dialister sp. UBA6422, assembly GCA_002439665.1. Classification (GTDB taxonomy): domain Bacteria; phylum Bacillota; class Negativicutes; order Veillonellales; family Dialisteraceae; genus Dialister. The sequence goes on along the minus strand of DJPC01000044.1, from coordinate 3,658 downwards.
TCGTTGAAGACTTGTAAATCTTCCTCTGCCCCGCCGCCACGAGCAATGATCAAAATATCAGGTACATCTTCTCCTAAAGAAGCCACCTCGACCATATCTGCTAGCTGCTTAGCTGCATTCTCTCCTTGGACAGTACTATTATATAGAGTGTAACGCACAGCAGGATTTCTCATTCTCCCTGTTTTTAAAATATCATGAATCACAGCTCCACTACCGGATGTAATAATACCTACATGAAAAGGAAAGGAAGGTAAAGGTTTTTTCTTTGTATGATCAAAAAAGCCTTGTTCGGTTAAAGAAAGAATCAATTTTTCCTGTTCATTTTTTCTCTCACTGTTCTTTATAGCCAGTACTCGAGTGACATATAAAACAGGACGTCCCATCCGATCATCATATCGTAAATCACCAATAAAAGATGCTTCTAAACCACTTTCCAATTTTCTTGTCAGATACCCATGATGCATCCGTCCAATAAAACAGGAAATTCGCCTTTCCTTATCAACTAATGAAAAAAATGTGATTCCGGAAAAATGACTATGCCACCCTGATATGGTTCCACGAACAGTTATATTTCTAAAAATATAATTCTTTTCAATAGCAGCGGACAAAAACTGGCTGCACTCCTGCACGTTGTATGTTTTCACAGCCTATCCTCCGTACTGAAATCACTCTATCAAAAAAGTAAGTCCCATTTACATTTTTAATCCATAGCTAAAAAAATGACCTACGGCAAGTGATTGATTTCATATAAGCACCAAATGCATTTCCAGTAGCGTTGTCGCTACTATATTGTGGATCCGCAAAATAAGGTATAAGCCCAATATTTTCACAAATAGAAGTCACCTTCTGGCGTAAATACGTATTTGCCATAACGCCTCCTACTGCAATGAAAGGGCGACCAGGAATAAATGGATATGCCGATAATTCTTTTTCTAAAGCCCGACCAATGTGAATAAACACACCCTGTGCAATATCCTCGGGTCGATATTGAGAGCTATTAATATCCCGTTCAACTTTAGTTTCAGGGCCAGAAAAACTAAATGCCCCTTTTACAGATGATCTGGAAATTTTGTAGGAGCCATTCCCTTTCTTTGACAGTGCCTCTAGCCACTTACCACAAGGGAAAGGAAGGCCTAAAGCCACACCTACACGATCTATCATTTGTCCAGCCGTAATATCTTTGGAGGTAAGAAGCTCAGAAATCTCCATGCATTCCCCTTTCCATTGGCAAGACAAAACATCCTGGGTACCACCTGACATATGCATCATATAAAAAGGTTTACCCCATAAAGATGGCATAAGTCTAAGGGCTGCCATTCCATGATTTTCCTGATGACTAAACATATAAAGGGGAATATGAAGAGAAGAAGAAAGGCTCTCACCCATACCTTTACCAACAAGAAAAGCGGGCATATAGGAATCTGCCCGCCTCCGTGGAAATGCTGAAACGCCAATGCCCTTCAGACCCTCAAGCAAAGGAGAAATCCTTTGCAGGAGTATGGGAAGATTCTTTACATGTTGGAAAACCATATTAGACTGAGACAGTCCACGATTTCCCTCTTTTACAGTAAGAACTATTCTTTCTTCCCCCAAAAGCCCCTTGGATGAATCATAAACTGCTACTGAGGTAGTATAGCAGCTGGTATCAATGCCAAGAAACCTTTCCATCATATTTATTTTCCTTTCAAAGCCTGATCTAAAAGGCCATTGATGAAACGATAAGACCCTTCACCGCCAAAAGTTTTTGCCATTTCAATAGCTTCATTCATGATAATCTTTTTATCGCTTCTATCATCCATGAAATTATATTCAGCAATAGCTAGACGGAGAATATTTTTATCTACCACATTGAGCTGCTGCAAAGACCAATTTTTTAGATGTTGACTAATTGTAGCATCAATGTCTGTATGACTTTTCACGCTATCAATCAAAGCTGCTGCAAATCCTTTATCTTTTTCTGTCAATTTGAGCATATCTGCATCAATAGGTTCTGAATCTGGATTCAATTCCTGAGAATACAGAACTTGTAATGCATACTCTCTTGCACGTTTTCTACTCATATTTGCCTCTTTCGAGAAAATTGTTATCCTATTTCCTACCCGAGCATGTATGTCAGATTTAGGGAATAAATAACAAATAAACTATTTCACCATATCCGTAATCGTCACATCAATGGCACTGACCGGTTCTTTTCTTGCAGAAGCGAACAGATTCTTCACCACCATTTGAATATATCGCGCGGTTTCATTCACTTGACAACCTTGATGAAGTGCCAATGAAATATCCACCTTCATGGTCCCATCCTTACGGCGCCGAATCAAAACCCCACGGTGCCCCCTATAACCAAAAGCTTGTCCCATTGCCTGTACCAGATAGCTAAAACCATCTTGGGTAAGGTGGGATACCTCAGGCATAGCCAGTAAAGTATCTTCTATCCTCTGATACAGTTCTTCTTCTGTCAAAATAATTCCTGTATCTTCACCGGCCATAGTCATTTCTCCTCATCAAATACGATACGTTCTACATTCACATTGACTGCATTTACTTTAAGACCAGTGGAGTCCCCTACACTTTCTCTGATAGCTTCCTGAAGCTTTAGTGCAATGGCTGGCACCCTATCTCCATGAGATACAGCAATATATACATCCATGACTATACCGCTATCTTTCATAGAAACCCGGACTCCTTCTGCATCTTCGTCACTGATAACAGCTGATATACCGTGAGAAAACCGTTCATCCATAGCATATACGCCTGGAACATGAAGAGCTGTTTCCCTTGCAATTACTGCAATGACCCGATCAGATATGCGAACAGTTCCAAATTCATTTCTGACTGCTGCAGTTTCCATGTATAACTCCATGCACTATAGGTGCCCTGAATTCATAAATGACCAAACCATAAAACTGAAAAATTAGAGATATCTTTATAGTAAATAGAAACTAGGGACTAAAGTATGCCTTCTAATCCCTAGTTAAATACTACGTCTCAATTCAAATTATTTTACACGTTCAATGTAAGCGCCGGTACGGGTATCAATACGAAGCATTTCTCCTTCATTGATAAAGAGCGGAACGTTAACCACATAACCAGTTTCCATTTTAGCTGGTTTAGAACCGCCAGTAGCTGTATCGCCGCGGATACCTGGTTCTGTTTCAACAACTTTAAGTTCTACAGAATTTGGAATATCTACACCAATGATAGTACCATTAAAGAATACCACGTTGCATTCCATTTCTTCTTTCAGGAAGTTGATCTTGTCACCCAGCTGTTCTTTATTGAGCATAATCTGTTCATAGGTTTCAGTATCCATAAAGCAGTAAGAACCATCTGCTTCATAGAGATACTGCATTGGTTTACGTTCAACAGTAGCTGGCTGCAGTTTAATGCCTGCATTGAATTTACGTTCTACTACAGAACCACTCTGCAGATTTTTCAGTTTAGCACGTACAAAAGCAGCACCTTTACCTGGTTTTACATGCAGAAATTCAATACACTGCCAAACCTGACCGTCCAATTCTACAGTAATTCCTGGACGTAAATCATTACTAGAAATCATTTCATTTTCCTCCTGCTACACTCTTAAAAATTTTTTTGGGAATTTAGTCAAGATGGACAGGCCATCTTTTTCTATAACAACCGTATCTTCGATACGGAC
>DJPC01000119.1:4841-5302 GCA_002439665.1 Dialister sp. UBA6422 | reverse complement strand
TCTTTATTATCTTCTATAATGGAGATGTAATCTGATATGTTTTTCTAAGGAGGTTATCTATGTTTAAGAAAATATGTATCGTAGCATCATTATTAAGTGTATCTTTAACCATGGGAATTTCTGCCAATTGGCTAACTGGTAATGAAACGGTACTAGCTGTGAGTCAAGGTGAGGCAGCTTTTCAGACATCTTTATCTACAGATCAGAAACTTGCTATGAATTTGACCGCCTCTGATACAGCTTCTTGTGATATCGTTTTTTCTACCAAGGCGTCCCATAGTTCTTTATTGCTTTCTTCCCTTCCCGTATCTGTTTCTAATAATGGAAGCCAAGATGCCAAGGTGACAATCACACAGCTAGTAAATGATAGTAATGGACTTCGTTTCTACCTCATTGATACTGGAGACGCTCAAAGTGCTGCTATTGTTTCCTATAAAAAAGGGATTTTCGCTAAAGCCTTT
>DJPC01000119.1:4627-4814 GCA_002439665.1 Dialister sp. UBA6422 | reverse complement strand
CGGCTTCTTCTTTGCAAGAAACAGGAAATTCTTCTTTTGAGGTTACAAAAAAAGAATTGCTATTTCATGCAGGCTCCTCTACCTATGCTTTATCTTTAACTAGTAAAGATAGTGCTTTCTCTGCAGTTAAAAAATAGCGTCTCTCTACTTTTCTTTGAAGCATAAAATAACAAAAGCCTGCTAAGTA
>DJPC01000119.1:3551-4586 GCA_002439665.1 Dialister sp. UBA6422 | reverse complement strand
CTTAGCAGGCTTTTGTTATTTATTCTTTTTCTTTTCCGCTTTTTCGGTATTCTCTGCGTGGTGTTTATTCCGCTCTGATTTCTTTTTGTTCTTTTTCTCCTTCTTTTCTTTTTTATCCCTTTCTTTTTCTTTATGATGCCTAATTCGTTCTTCTTTCTGTTTCTCCTTAATTTGATCTTGTAGGTCCTTTGTATCCAATACACCAGATTCTGCCTCTGCCGCTTCTTTTTGTGCAGTCAATGTTTCGGCCGCTTCTTTTGACACATCTACATCACTCATGCGGGGCAAAATCACTGTGACAGTGGTCCCTTCATTTTCTACACTTTCTATCTGCATAGTTCCTTTGTGCTTTTCGACTATGTGTTTACAAATCGCCAGTCCTAGCCCACTGCCTCCTGTAGATTTATTTCGACTTTCTTCCGCCCGATAAAATCGTTCAAATACACGTCCTTGCTTGTCTTTAGGAATGCCTATACCATTATCGGTCACGGTAAGACGCATCTTATCGTCTCCCTCTTCTGTTAGTCGAGCAATCACCCTTCCTCCTTGGTGATTATATTTCACTGCATTATCCAATAGATTCATAATGAGCTCTGATAAAAGCGCCGCATTTCCATAGGTATAAAGAGGTTTAACATCTACTTCCACTGCCACGCCCTTGGCATTAGCCTGGGGCTTGATTAAATCCGCTGCATAATGAACTAGACTATCCATGGATACCGTTTTCCACGTAATCGTTGTTTCTGTTTCTTCAATCTTAGATAAGTGCATAATCGTATCGATCAAAGTCAGCATACGTTGAGATTCATTGTAAATACGACTACCAAACAAACGGACATCATCTTCTTTTTGATACATTCCATTAGCAATCATTTCTGCAAATCCACTAATGGATGTCAGTGGTGTTTTAAGCTCATGGGATACATTCGCAGAAAATTCTCGGCGCATTTTTTCTGCCATATAAGTAGCTGTCATATCTCGAAGTACAATAAGAAGCCCTGTCTCACCATCGGAAAGTTCAAGCCGATTCATAAC
>DJPC01000119.1:3039-3425 GCA_002439665.1 Dialister sp. UBA6422 | reverse complement strand
CTAGCAATTCTGCGATATCTTTTTTCTTCTTTAAGTTGAAAAATTCCTTCAATGGTCTTATTGTAATCTACGATTTCCTTATGTTCATTCAACAAAATAATACCATCTGAAATCGTATCTACTACGATACGAATGGTATTTCTTTCTTCTTCGATATCTTCTAGATAACTTTCAATATCATTATGCTGTTCTTCTACTTTTCGAATCAAAGGACGTAATTCTTTATAAGCCGCCGGAACTTCACTAATTTGTTCACCTTCCATAATTTTCTGGACTAAGTCTCCCAGTAGATGAAAAGGTTTCAAAATATTTTCTGTTTCTCTTTCTGCTGCAGCGATACATCCCACTAAAAAAACCAGCATAAAAACAATAATTTCTGGTAAATA
>DJPC01000119.1:2840-3031 GCA_002439665.1 Dialister sp. UBA6422 | reverse complement strand
GCAGAGTAACCCTGATAACTAATCATCCTAGCACTGGATAGACGCAATATGGTCCCATCTTCTGCACGCACAGCATAATAGCTTTTAGGTTTATCAAAAGAATCCTTGTGAACTTCATGTCCCTTACCGGTTTCTAAAGCTTCTTTGACTTCTCCACTATTTAAATAATTTTCGGTCTTATGATCACTATC
>DJPC01000119.1:2267-2788 GCA_002439665.1 Dialister sp. UBA6422 | reverse complement strand
TATAAAACACTACCATCAGTATCTAGCCACACAATATGAATTTCTTCATCGTTGTTTTCAAATACCCACTGTAAATAGTCCAGAGTTTCCTCTTCTCTATCTTTAGAAACACTGCCCGAAATGGTAGTGGTCATATGCCCTAATTCATGACTGATCTGTTCTTGCATTCCTTGGTAGTACAAAATAGCAGAGAGAACAAAGGTCAGTATGACAGACACAATACCCATACAAAGTAAACTTTTATAAATTCTTCCTCGCATTCCTATCTCCTTACTAGTAGGAAGTCACAAATGAGTAAATTTACCTAAAAAACTCACCATTACTTTCCACTGTTATGCTTTTCGATCGCCTAAGCGATAGCCTACACCGCGAACGGTACGAATCAATGCCCCTTCGCTTCCTAACTTTTGTCTAAGGCTCATGATATGCATATCAATAGTACGACTTTCCATTTCAAAAGGAGAGTCCCACACCGCTTGCATGATCTGATCTCTAGACAGAACGATTCCTTTATTTAATAT
>DJPC01000119.1:1080-2254 GCA_002439665.1 Dialister sp. UBA6422 | reverse complement strand
CACAATAAGTCAAATTCTTTTAATGTGAGCTGCACTTCTTTTCCTGAAGAAGTAACGGTATGTTGTTCTTGATCCACTACAATTTGACCATAGGTTAGTAATTTTTTCCCTTTTTCTGGAGCTTTTTTAGTACGTCGCAATACAGATCGAATACGGGAGAGCAATTCCATGATCCCAAATGGTTTGGTCACATAATCATCGGCACCACAATCTAATCCTTTTACAATATCAAATTCACTTGTTTTGGCAGTCATCATGATAACCGGTATATGTTGCAAATTCCCTGTATTTCGAATTTTCCTAAGGATAGTAAGACCATCTTCTCCTGGAATCATAATATCCAAAAGGATCATATCTGGGATGTTAGCTTTCAAAGCTTTATAAAAAGAAGCGGATTCGCCAAATCCTTCTACTTTATATCCTTGTCCCCGCAAAGCATAAATAACCAGTTCACGAATACTTTCATCGTCTTCTACACAATAAACCAGTGCCATAACAATTCTCCTTTTGTTTAATACGTATAACAATATGTGATACTATTGTTTGATATGTCCTCTATCTGAATGCGTAAAAGCCGGCAAGGTCAAAACTATTTTTGACCTGCCGGTATTTTTATGATTTCCTATATCTTAGCATATTGTAAAATACTTGGCTAATCATAGAGAATAAATATGAATTAACCAAAATTACCAGAAATATAACGAATGGTTCTGTCTTTTTTCGGTGCTTCAAAAATCTGTTTTGTATCACCGTATTCTACCATTTCTCCTAAATAGAAGAAAGCTGTCTTATCGGCAATACGCTGTGCCTGCTGCATATTATGGGTAACCATAATTACTGTGTAACGTTCCTTAAGCTTCACAGCCAATTCTTCGATATGGGCTGTTGAAATTGGATCCAATGCAGAAGTGGCTTCGTCCATCAAAAGTACTTCCGGTTCCACGGCCAGTGCACGAGCAATACAAAGTCGCTGCTGCTGACCACCAGAAAGTCCTAAGGCAGATTTAAAAAGTCTATCTTTCAGTTCATCCCAAATGGCTGCCTGCTTTAAACTGTTTTCTACAATTTCATCCAAATCTGCTTTTTTCGTAATTCCTTTTAATCTAGGTCCATAAGCTACATTATCATAGACACTCTTTGGGAATGGATTTGGCTGTTGGAATACCATACCCAC
>DJPC01000119.1:0-1057 GCA_002439665.1 Dialister sp. UBA6422 | reverse complement strand
AGAACGATTGGGTCGATGTCTGTGTACGCATTGACACCAGAAAGAAGAATCTCACCTTCCACACGGCATCCAGAAATCAAATCATTCATGCGATTTAGAGAACGAAGGAACGTAGACTTACCACATCCAGATGGTCCAATAAGGGCAGTAATCTGATTTTTTTCAATACGCAAATTGATATCTTTTAATGCCTGGAAGGATCCATAAAACAGATTTACATGTTTGCAATCAAAACTAATGTTATTGTAAACAGAAATTGCTGGAGCGGATGCCTGTGCCTGTACCGCCATAGAGTTATCATTGTATATCATTATGCTTTTTCTCCTTCAGTTTTTTTAGAAATATAAGCACTAAGAAGTCTAGCACTGATGCTAAATACTAGTACCATAATCATCAATACAGCGGAAGCAGCAGCTGCCACATCTGCGGCTGAACCACCCACACCTTCTGTACGTGCAGCCCATACAGCCAAAGACAATGTTTCGCCAGGACGGAATGGATTGAGTGGACATACAGGGGAAGAGATATCCCATACCTGCCAGCTAATATCAGTACTCATACCTGCTGTATATAGCAGAGCAGCTGCTTCGCCAAATCCACGGCCAGCGGCAAGGATGATGCCTGTTACAATAGGGCCAATGGCTGCTGGAAGCATAACTTTCCAAATGGTTTCAAAATGGGTAGCCCCTAAAGCAAGACTTCCTTCTTTAAATCCAGAAGGCAAGGCTTTCAATGCATCATAGGTCGTAGCTGTAATCAAAGGAAGCGATAAAACAGATACAGCCAAAGCACCGGCAAAAAGATTCCACTGGGCTCCTACCATAATGATAAAAACTAGATAACCAAAAAGGCCAACTACAATGGAAGGAAGAGAGGAAAGTGTCTCTATAGCAATGCGAAGTGCATTGATAATACGTCCCTCCGGTGCATATTCTGCCATATAAACACCGGCAAAAATACCAATAGGTACGGAAATCAATAAGGACAAAATGACCAAATATACCGTATTGAAAAACTGATTTCCAATACCAGTACCATTAAAGGAAAAGATTTCAGG